>NZ_JBQKDO010000015.1:0-47379 GCF_052121795.1 Collinsella sp. LCP19S3_B7 | reverse complement strand
ACGGTGAGCCCGGCGCCGCGAAGCGCCCTGGCCCTCTCCACCATTCTCCTACTGTATGCCATGCGGACTCCGTTCCGGACCTCAACGGTCCAACTTTTTGTCCGCAGTCCCCGTCCAGAATGGGCCGCGCTTTCCCAAAGGGGGTCCTCTGGGAAAGCGCGGCCCAGAATTCGGCAAAATAATGGGGCACAGTTTCCGGTTGAGCCTTCTGGCGGAAACTGTGTCCCATCGTTGACACTCGAAGTGGGATGTGGTTTCCGTCCCGCTCTCGACAAGCATCTAACGCTACAATAACTACCACGTGGCTGGGTCTGGCCGGCCAAATGTGCGATGCTGCGGGAGGGGACATGGTCGAGTTTACAAAGACGATTAAAGATCCGTTGGGACTACATGCCCGCCCGGTTGCGCTTCTCTATGACATTATCGCCAAGCATCGTAGTGACGTGTCGGTCAGCATCGGCGATCGCCACACGGATGGCCGCGATATCATGGGACTCATGGCCCTCTATGGTGAGTGCGGCGAGAGCGTTGTCTTTCGTGTTTCGGGCGCGGATGAGGCCTCGTGCGTCACGTCGATCAGAAACCTCTCGCTCTAAGCGTAACAATGTGAAAAAGGGAGAGTCCCCTCTGTTGCATACATTGGTATGACAAGGCACCGCAAAGAGACCGTCTTTGCGGTGCCTTTGTTTAATATAGGAAACTTTTTCGAAAACTGAATAGAGATTCTTTCCAAAAAGTTAACCGCGTGTTATTTTACTAGTTCGAACATAGACGCGGTTAACTTTTATCGCGTCGATGTTGAGGACGAACCGATGTTAGGAGCTCACTCATGTCTTGCGGACCGCAGATGCCGGCCATGCCGCTTTCGATGGTAAAAGCGGGCGAAACCGTGCACGTTTCTCGTGTAAAGGGCGATGAGGACATAAAGCACCGTCTCAAGGACCTCGGCTTTATCGAGGGCAGCGAGATCCACGTGGTGAGCTCGAGTGGCGCCAATATCATCGTCACGGTGCTGGGCGCACGCTTTGGCATCGATTCCAAGGTTGCCATGCACATCATGACCGTCGGTTAATCCGCAGCATTTCATAAAAACCGAAAGGGGGACAAGAGGATGAAGACGTTGGGTGACGTTAAGGTGGGCGAGAGCTCTACCATCGTCAAGCTTCACGGTGAGGGCGCGCTTCGCCGCCACCTTATGGACCTGGGGCTCATCAAGGGCACTTCGTTTAAGGTCGTGAAGGTTGCACCGCTCGGTGATCCGGTCGAGATCAACGTGCGCGGCTACGAGCTTTCCATCCGCAAGGAGGAGGCGGCCGTCGTCGAGGTCCAGTAAGGGCCCACGACGTATATTTCTGCAGATTAAGTTAGATATTTCTAACTTAATGCAGTAACTTTGAAGCACATTATCCATCCTGCGCGGAGAAAGCAGCGCGGGCAAACAAGGAAGAAGGATTGAATGGCGGATTCTCAGATCCATGTCGCGCTGGCGGGTAACCCCAACTGCGGCAAGACCACGCTTTTCAACCTGATCACCGGCGCCAACGGCTACGTTGGCAACTGGCCCGGCGTCACGGTTGAGAAAAAGGAGGCCAAGCTCCTGAGCGACAAGAACGTTACCATCACGGACCTCCCCGGCATCTACTCGCTTTCCCCCTACAGCCCCGAGGAGCAATGCTCGCGCGATTACCTCATGAGCGGCGAGCCCGATGTGGTCGTCCAGGTGGTCGACGCCACCAACCTCGAGCGCAACCTGTACCTGGCGCTTCAGGTTATCGAGACCGGCCTACCCGTGGTCGTTGCCCTTAACATGGCCGACTTGGTCGAGAAGAACGGCGACAAGATAGACACGGACAAGCTCTCCAAGAAGCTCGGCTGCCCGGTCATGATGATTTCGGCCCTTAAGAACAAGGGTATTAAGGAACTGTTCGAGCAGGTTAAGAAGTCCGCTGCTTCCAAGGGCCAGGTGCCGGAGCACAAGTTCGATTCCTCCATCGAGGACGTTCTGGACCACATCGAAAACAACCTGCCGGCGAGCGTTCCCGCCAACAAGCGTCGCTACTACGCGGTTAAGCTGTTCGAGCGTGATGCGGACGCCTGCAAGCTCATCAACCTCACTAAGGAGAAGGCCGCTCGCGTGGAAGAGCTGGTCGCCCAGTGCGAGCAGGACTGTGATGACGACGCCGAGTCCATCATCACCGGTGAGCGCTATGGCGTCATCGCGCACATCATCGACGAGTGCCTCACCAAGGCTCCGGCCAAGATGAGCACCTCCGAGAAGATCGACCGTGTGGTTACCAACCGTATCCTGGGCCTGCCGATCTTTGTGGTCATCATGTTCTGCGTGTACTACATCGCCGTTTCCACCTTAGGTGGCACGGTGACCGACTTCACCAACGACCAGCTCTTTGGCACCGACGGTTGGTATGTGCTCGGTCAGGGCCGCGACGCCTACGATGCAGCCGTCGAGGCTGCGGGCGACGATGCCGACTCGGTTGACCCGGCGCAGTACGGCCCCTATGTCCCGGGTATCACCACCGTGGTGCACGATGCCCTTGTGGCGGGTGGCACCGAGGACGGCGGCCTGGTCGATTCGCTGGTCTGCGACGGCATCGTCGGCGGTTTGGGCGCCATCTTTGGCTTTGTGCCGCAGATGTTCCTGCTGTTCGTCATGCTGTCTTTCCTGGAGGATTGCGGCTATATGGCCCGCGTTGCCTTTATCATGGACCGCGTGTTCCGCCGCTTTGGCCTGTCCGGTAAGTCCTTTATCCCCATGCTCGTGTCCTCGGGCTGTGGCGTCCCCGGCGTCATGGCCACCAAGACCATCGAGAACGAGAAGGACCGCCGCATGACGGTCATGACCACCACGTTTATTCCCTGTGGCGCCAAGCTGCCGATCATCGCCCTGCTCATGGGTTCCATCATCGGCGATTCTTCCACCACCGCCGCGTGGATCAGCCCGCTCTTCTACTTCCTGGGCGTCTTCGCCGTCATCGCCTCGGGCCTTATGCTCAAGAAGACCAAGCTCTTCGCCGGTCGCCCGACGCCGTTCGTTATGGAGCTTCCTGCCTACCACTTCCCGGCGATCCGCTCTTGGGCACTGCACGTGTGGGAGCGCTGCTGGGCCTTTATCAAGAAGGCCGGCACGGTCATCTTCGCATCCACCGTCGTTGTTTGGTTCCTCTCCAACTTTGGAAGCTACAACGGTTCCTTTGGCTTCCTGCCTGCAATGGACGGCATCCCCGAGGAGTTCATGGACTACTCCGTGCTTGCCATGCTCGGTAACCTGGTCGCTTGGATCTTCGCTCCGCTCGGCTTTAGCACCTGGCAGGCAACTGCACTGACCGTCTCGGGCCTTGTGGCTAAGGAGAACGTCGTCGCCACCGCCGGCTCGCTGCTGTCCGTGGCTGATGCCGCCGAGACCGACCCGAGCCTGTGGACTGCGTTTGCCGGTATGTTCCCCACCATGGGCGCTTGCGTTGCCTTTGGCGCGTTCAACCTGCTGTGCGCTCCGTGTTTTGCCGCCATGGGTACTATCCGCAACCAGATGGATTCCGGCAAGTGGACTGCGATTGCCATCGGTTACGAGTGCGCCTTCGCTTGGGTGATCGGCCTGTTCATCAACCAGTTCTACAACCTGTTTGTGTTGGGACAGTTTGGTATCTGGACGATTGTGGCCATCGTTCTGCTGGTTGCGATGCTCTTCCAGATCTTTCGCCCTATCCCTGCGCATGCATGGACCGACGAGGACGAGACCAACACTGCTTCCGCCGCAGTTTCCGCTTAAGTCCGAATAAGGATTAGCCCCTTTCCACGAGCCCGGGTGTCCCAGCGACACTCAGGCTTTTTGGCGTAATGGGGGACAGATTGCTTTGCTCCAGAAGTAAGATGTGGCGTTTCCGCAGATAAAACCGACCAAAATAAACCTGTCCCTTTTTGGTAGGTGGAAAATAGGGTAAAGTAAGTGCTGGTTAACTAGAGGAGGCTTGCTATGGCACCTATCGATATTGTTGTTCTGGCTGTTATCGGTATTGCGTTTGTCGCGGTATGCGTGCGCATCTACCGCAAGGGCACCTGCGCCGACTGTGCTCAGGGTGGCGTTTGCACGGGGCATTGCTCCAACAAAAAGACGTGTGCCGCACTTAAGGGCGTGGACAAAATCGCCGAAGACCTGGGCCGCGGTATTCATTAGTCGAACGGCGCTTGGGCATGTATGACTGCAGATACGGCAGCTGCTGATACGATAGGTGTGTTAGCAACTGCCGCCGAGCGGCTCAAACGAAAGGAACCCTGTATGGAGTCCTGTGCCTACCCGATGCTCTTTAGCCCGATCAAGGTCGGTACGACCGAGGTCAAGAACCGCGTCTTTATGCCGCCGGTATCTACCAACCTAGCCGATCACGGCTATGTGACCGACGACTTGGTCGATCATTACCGTGCCCGCGCCAAGGGCGGCGTGGGCCTCATCATTACCGAGGTCGTGACGGTTGAGCCCACCTATACCTATCTGCCGGGTGACATGTGCTGCTACGACGACACGTTTATCCCCGGCTGGGAAAAGCTCGCCGCGGCCGTCCACGAGTATGGCTGCAAGATCATGCCGCAGCTCTTCCACCCCGCCTACATGGCCTTTAACATTCCGGGCACGCCGCGCCTGATCGCTCCGTCCTTTGTGGGCCCGTCCTATGCCCGCGAGGCACCGCGTCCTATCACGGTCGATGAGATTCACGAGCTCACGCATCAGTTTGGCGACGCTGCCGTACGTATGCAGAGGGCCGGTGTCGATGGCGTCGAGGTCCATGCGGCACACGCCCACGGCATGCTCGGCGGCTTTTTGACTCCGCTCTACAACAAGCGTACCGACGAGTACGGCGGCTCGCTCGACGCCCGTATGCGCTTCTTGCTCGAGGTCATCGCCGAGATTCGCGAGCGCTGCGGCAAGGACTTTATCATCGACGTCCGCATCTCGGGCGATGAGTACACCGATGGCGGCCTGACCCTCAACGACATGATCTACGTCTCGCGTCGCCTGGAAAAGGCCGGCGTCGACATGATTCACGTGTCGGGCGGCACCACCATCAAGCGTGGCTCCGCGATTCCCGCCGCCGGTACCCAGCAGGCCTCGCACGCCGCCTGCTCGCGCGAGATCAAAAAGCACGTCAACATTCCCGTCGCCACCGTCGGACGTATTAACGAGGCCTGGATCGCCGAGGAGCTGATCGAGGACGGCGCGGCCGACATCTGTATGATGGGCCGCGCCAATCTGTGCGATGCCGAGTTCTGCAACAAGGCAGCCGCTGGCAACGCCGACGAGATCCGTCCCTGCATCGGTTGCCTGCGTTGCCTGAACGGCATTATGTTTGGCAAGCGCATCTCCTGCACCGTCAACCCGGACGTGGAGCGCGACGAGGCTGGCTACGAGCCTGCCGCCGAGGCCAAGAACGTACTGGTTGTGGGCGCCGGTCCCGCGGGTATGGAGGCAGCCTACATTGCCGCCAAACGCGGTCATAACGTGGTGCTCGTGGATAAGCAGGACGAGCCGGGCGGCGAGATGCGCATCGCAGCCGTTCCGCCGGCAAAGCAGGAACTCACCCGCGTGATCAAGTATCAGTACCGTCGCCTGGCCGAGGCCGGCGTAAAGTGCGTCTTTGGCACCGAGCTTACTGCCGAGGACATTCAGCGTGACTACGCCGACTACGAGGTCGTCCTGGCCTATGGCGCCGAGCCTATCGCCCCGGCCTTCATGCAGGGCTTTAAGCAGGTTATGACGGCTGACGACCTGTTGGGCGGCAAGGCTTTCCCGGGCAAGAAGATCGTCATCGTGGGTGGCGGCACCGTTGGCTGCGAGACGGCCGATTACCTGGCCCCGTTGGTCAACGACCTGTCGCCGGCCAACCGCGACGTCACCGTCATCGAGATGACCAAGACGCTCGCCGCCAACGAGGGTGGTGCCGGTCGCGCGGTGCTCATCACGCGCATGCTCTCAAAGGGCGTTCACGTGCTGACCGAGGCCAAGGTGACCGAGATTACCGAGGACACTATCAGCTACGAGAAGGACGGCGAGGTCCACACCATCGCCGGTGCCGATACGCTGGTGCTTGCTATGGGCTATCGTCCCAATACCAAGCTGGCCGACGACCTGGCGGCAGCCGGCGTTACCACTCACGTGCTGGGCGATGCCAACAAGTGCGGCAACATTCGCGACGCCATCGGCGATGGCTACAAGGTCGCCTGCGAGCTCTAGTCAACCCCTTGTTGCATGGGGACAGGTTGCTTTGCACCAACTTGGTGCATGTGAACCTGACCCCATTGCACCATTTGATAAAACGCAAGCGGCGGCCGTCCCGTGTTTGGGCGGCCGCCGCTTGCGTTTTATCAAAGAAAGATCATTGCCGAGCCTTAAATGCCTTTTGTCTGTGTGCCTTCCACAATCATGTTGCGGTTGTAGGCCAGGTGCAGATACATCGCATCGTGATCGATTGAGCCATACGAAAGCGAAATTATGCGTCTTAATTCCGTACGCAAATCAAGATGAAAACCGTTTGCGTCTCGGATAAATCAGTACGCAAACGGTTTTCGTCTTATATCTTGAAGGCCTACAGGCGAAACGATTCGGCAACGGTGGAGGTCGACCGGTTTGAGTATGGCAGGCTGACGCTCGAAGGCAGCAACGTAACGTTCGACGCGCTCATGTCGGCTCGCCAGGACTTGAGTTTTCACACGCTCGAGCATAAGTGTGTTGAACATCTCGGCATTTCTGAGCTAACGCCGGATATTATGCGCACGCTTCGCTTGCTCGGCAAAGATGGCTATACCAACGCTGCGGCGATTTTGGCGGATAAGAATGATTTTCCGGGCATCGACTGCGTCCGTTTTGGTGATACCGAGGATGTGATCTTGGATCGCGAGGCGGCGACAAATGTATCCGCAATTGAGCAGGTGGACAGGGCGGTGGCTATGTTTGCACGCTGCTACCGTTATGAACGTATCGAAGGGATGGAGCGCGTCCAAACCGATCGAATTCCTCTCGAGGCGTTTCGCGAAGCTGTCGCAAATGCTTTGGTGCATCGGACGTGGGACGTTCGAGCTATAGCAACCCGCATAGCGTGCCTTGATCATCAACCGTCCGTATTTCGCAGCAACTTATAACAGGCTCGGGGTGCCAATTTGGGGTGCAGTAGTGCTGCGCCACGAAAAGGGCCTATCTACTACGTTTAAGCCTCAGGGGTCAACCATAGTCGGCTTTTTCGAAAATCGACAAGCTGCCTACCTGCGGTTTTGTTTTCACGGTTTTTGGTATGGCCGAGGCTATCCGTGTTAACGTAGTAGATGGGCCACTTTTGTGGCAAGGGGCCGATCTGCGGGCTAGGGTAGCTAAAAGAGCCCCGTCCCAAAAAGACTGATTGGGAGCTGGGGCGTGTCGATGCGATAGTATTGCATGGTGGTATTCGACTAACCGAGGGTTTATCCGAGGGCTTTATGGAACAGCACCAGCATAATCAAAGCTTGCAAGATCAGGCATACAATGCACTGCGCTCCAAGATCATCTATGCCGAGCTCAAGCCCGGCACGCGCCTTTCGGCGATTGGTCTGGAAAAGGAGACGGGAATCGGGCGTACGCCCATTCGCGAGTCCTTTGTGCGCCTGCGTGAGCAGGAGCTGGTGGAAACGCGTCCCAAAAGCGGCACCTACGTCTCTAAGATCAGCATGGAGCGCGCCGAGAACGCCTGTTTCTTGCGCGAGAAACTCGAGCGAAGCGTACTCATTAAATGCTGCTCGGTCGCCACGCCCGAGCAAAAGCATCGGCTCGATCAGATTCTTGCCGAGTCCGAGTCGCTCGACCATGGCGAAACGCGTCGTTTCTTTGACCTGGACAACCTGTTCCATGAGACGTGTTTTGAGATTGCCGGCCGTCACATGTTGTGGGATTGGATGAAGAGCGTCAATACGCATTTTGAGCGATACAACTGGTTGCGTATGGTGTCGCAGGATCTAGATTGGGAGCCGATTCGTCGGCAGCATCGCCGGATTCTCGAGGCCATTAAGAGGGGCGATACCGACGCGGCGAGCTATCTGGCCGAGACACACCTGCACCTGATGCCCGAAGAGCAAGGTCCGGTTATCGCCTTACATCCCGATTATTTTGAGCTGTCCAAAGACTCGGCTATCTAGCCCATTATCGCATCTGCTCGAGACGCAAAAACGATGCTGTTCACCTACAGCGTTTTGCAACCGAGATTTTTAAAAAATGCCTAAAATGGCTCAGACTGCCGACAATGGGGAAACGGGGTGCGCTATGGCGCAGATGAGAATCAAGGACATTGCCGTCGAGGCGGGTGTGAGCCCGGCCACGGTCTCGCGCTATCTCAATAACCGCCCCGGGCAAATGACCGAGGAAACCCGTGCTCGCATTGCGGAGGTTATCGAGCGTACCGGCTATCGCCCACGTGCCGCCGCGCGCAATCTGCGCAGCTCGCGTACCAACCTCATCGGCGTGATCTTGGCCGACATCGCCAACCCGTTCTCTAGCGCCATGCTCGAGGGCCTTTCCGCCAGCGCCGCCGCGCGCGGCTGCTCGCTCATGACAGCCATTAGCGGCAACGATCCTGCCAAGGAGGCCGAGTCGCTCACCAGGCTTATCGACGCTGGCGTGGACGGCCTGGTCGTCAATACCTGCGGTGGTAACGACGAGGCGATCGTCGCGGCAGCGGGACGCCTGCCCGTTGTGCTGCTCGACCGCGACGTTGCCGACGGCGGTGTCGATCTGGTGACATCTAACAACCGTGAGCTGGTCGCCGGCTTGGTAGACGCCTTGGCTGCTGCGGGCAGCGAGCACCTGTGCCTGCTCACCGAAGCAAGCGACGATAGCCCCGTCCGTCGCGAGCGCGCCGAGGCCTTTACCGACGAGCTTTCGCGCCGCGGCCTTGCCGGCGAGGTCGTCACCTTGGCCGATGGCGGCGCCACGGGCGTCGGCCGCCTGGACGAGACCATCCGCGGCTATGCAGGAAAAGAGCTCGGCCTCATTGCCGTCAACGGCCTGGTTTTCCTGAGCCTGACCGAGGCGCTGGCTCAGCTTGGTCCCTCGCTGCCGGCGGGGCTCAAGATCGCGACGTTTGACGACTGTCCCTGGAACCATGTGCTCTTTGGCGGAGTCACCACGGCCGCGCAGGACACCCTCACCATCGCCGAGCGCGTGGTCGATCGCCTCTCCGAGCGTATCGACGTTGTTACCACCACCGTGGGCGATGCCGCAAAGCTCGCCCCTAAGCGCATCGAGGTTCCCGGCCACATCGAACACCGCGCTTCGACCTCGCGCTAGCCGCTCGTTCGTAACTGCCTGTTCGCGCACGTTTTTTGGGCGCTTGATACGCTTTAACCCTGCGGAAACATTTTTCTGCGATAGTATCTGCGATATAGACCAGTCGAAACCCGCCCGAAAGAAAGGGGAGCGACATGAACCAGCAGAACATCGATTACGTACTCCGTTCCGTAGAGCAGCGTGACATCCGCTTTGTGCGTCTGTGGTTTGTCGACATTCTCGGCCGCCTCAAGAACTTTGCTATTAGCCCCGAAGACCTCGAGGTCGCTTTTGAGGAGGGTATTGGCTTTGACGGCTCCGCCATCGAGGGCTTTGCCACGCCCGAGGAAGCCGACATGCTCGCATTCCCCGATGCTTCGACCTTCCAGATCCTGCCGTGGCGCCCGAGCCATAACGGCGTCGCCCGCGTGTTCTGCGATGTGTGCACCCCCGACCGCAAGCCGTTTGCCGGCGACCCGCGCGACGCCCTGCGCCGCATGTTCTATAAGGCCGAGAAGGCCGGCTACCTGCTCAACGTGGGTGCCGAGCTGGAGTACTATTATTTCCCCGACGAGCACACCCCCGATCCGCTCGACAACGTGGGCTACTTCGACCTTTCGGTGAGCGATGCCGCTCGCGACCTGCGCCGTAATACGGTCCTCACGCTCGAGAAGATGTCCGTGCCCGTGGAGTACACCTTCCACGCCGCCGGCCGCTCGCAGCACGGCATGAGCTTGCGTCACGCCGAGGCCCTGAGCATGTCCGACGCCATCACCACGGCCAAACTCATCATTAAGCAGCAGGCCTACGAGAGCGGTTGCCACGCCTCCTTTATGCCCAAGCCGCTGGCGGGCGAGGACGGCAGCGCCATGTTTTTGCATCAGTCGCTGTTCGACCACGACGGCAACAACGTCTTTTGGGGCGAGGACGACGAGAAGTACCACCTCTCCGATATCGCCAAGCACTATATGGCCGGCATTCTGGCACACGCGCGCGAGATCAGCGCCATCACCAACCCCACGGTCAACTCGTACAAGCGCATCACCACGGGCGGCGACTCCGTGCCACAGTACGCTACGTGGGGCCTGCGCAACCGCGCGAGCATGGTCCGCATCCCGGTCTACAAGCCCGGCAAGCAGCTGTCCACGCGCATCGAGCTTCGCAGCCCCGATCCCATGGCCAATCCGTACCTGGTCAACGCCGTCACGCTGGCGGCTGGTCTGGACGGCATCGAGCGCAAGCTGGAACTCCCGCCCGAGGCAACGGCCGAGACGCTCAAGCTTACCGACCGTCAGATGGTCGAGGCCGGCTATACGCCGCTGCCGCGCTCGCTCAAAGAGGCGCTCGACGTGTTTGAGGACTCGCAGTTTATGAAGGATGCCCTCGGCGAGCACATCCACAGCTTCTTCCTCAAAAAGAAGCGCGACGAGTGGCATAAGTTTGAGTCCACGATCACCGAGTGGGAGATCAAGCACTACCTGGCGAACTCCTAATCGCGCCGGCTTGTTCCAGTACGATTGAGCTCATTTCCTTGGAGGTCGATATGTCCGAAAAGAGTGCCCTGTTCATGGCGCGCACGACGCGCTTCCACGAGTTTGCCCGCAGCTTGACGACCACCCTGGGTGTCGAGGTGAGCCTGGCAACCCCCGATTCGCCGACTGCGGCGCATGACTTTGACCTGCTGATCCTCGATTCCGATGGCATCCGCAGCGACCGCATCGATCAGATTGCCAAATGGCTTGACGACCGCGGCGGCGTTCCCATGCTGGTGATCGTCGACGACGAGGCGCTCGGCACCCTGCGCCTGCCCAATCACGCGCATGCCGACTTTGTATGCCCCACGGCGACACCCAACGAGCTTAAGGCTCGTGCGCAGCGCCTGATGGGCGAGGAGGAGACCATCACCGCCGACGATGTGCTCAACATCGATAACCTCGAGATTAACCTGGCTACCTACCAGGTGACACTCGACGACGAGCCCATCGACCTGACGCTGATGGAGTACTCGCTGCTGAGCTTTTTGGCGACGCATCCCAACCGTGCCTACAGCCGCGAAGTGCTGCTGCACCGCGTGTGGGGCTTTGAGTACTGCGGCGGCACGCGCACCGTCGACGTGCACATTCGACGCATCCGCTCCAAGGTGGGCCCGCAGATCGCGGCGCACATTACCACCGTCCGCGGCGTGGGCTATCTGTTTAAGGACTAGCTTTTCACCGCAAAGGGGCAGGCGCCTTCGTGGTGGTTTTGCCGCATGCGTGGATCCCTTTCGAGTTTGCAGCAGAACTTAAGCATTCCTTAAAGATTGCGTTCTCATACACGTTCGCCCGCATATTGGGGTACAACTCAACGTGAACAATGATGGCCCGCCACATGTTTGGCGGGCCTTTGGTTATTAGACGAAAGGATCGCAGTCATGAGCGAGAACGATTCCCAGCGTCCCCAGGATGCGGGCAACGCTGGCGAGACCCAGCAGCAGCCGCGCGTGCAGGTGGAGTCGACGCCTGCCGACGGCAACATTCCCTACGTGCAGGCCTACGACACACAGACCGGCCAGCCGCTGGGCGGTCAGCAGGTTGTAACCAAGCACACGGTGGTCAAGACCAAGACCAAAAAGCTACCGATCTTTATTACGGCGCTCGCCGGCTGCGCCTGCGGCGCCCTGCTGGTCATCGCGCTCATTATGAGTGGCACGCTCAACATTGGCGGCGGAAAGAATGTCGTGACGGCGGGTGCTTCGGGTTCATCGACGCAAAAGATTACGATCGACTCCGAGGACACCACGCTTGCCGAGGCCGTTTCTGCCAAGGCCCTGCCCTCCGTCGTTTCCATCACCGCCACTTCGAGCGGTAGCCAGAATGGCTCGCTTTCGCAGTCTGCCGACGAGTCGGATGGTTCGGGCAGTGTCGGTTCGGGCGTGGTGCTCGATACCGAGGGCCACATCCTCACCAACAACCATGTGGTCGATGGCTATGACCAGTACGTGGTTACCATGGACGACGGTACCACCTACGAGGCCGAGTTCGTGGGCAACGACGCCTCGAGCGACCTGGCCGTCATCAAGCTCAAGGATGCTGACGCCTCCAAGCTCACGCCGATCGAGATTGGTGATTCCTCCAAGCTCAACGTGGGCGAGTGGGTCATGGCGATCGGCTCGCCGTTCGGCAACGAGCAATCTGTCTCCACGGGCATTGTGTCGGCGCTGTATCGCTCCACGGCCATGAGTTCTACCAGCGGCAACACCATCTACGCCAACATGATCCAGACCGATGCCGCCATCAACCCGGGCAACTCCGGCGGCGCGCTCGTTAACGACAATGGCGAACTCGTGGGTATTAACTCTCTTATCGAGAGCTACTCGGGCTCCAGCTCGGGCGTGGGCTTTGCCATTCCGGTCAACTATGCCAAGAACATCGCCGACCAGATTATCGACGGCAAGACGCCGGTTCATCCGTACCTGGGCGCCACGCTTTCGAGCGTCAACGCGCTCAACGCCCGCACTAACAATCTCGGCACCGATAGCGGCGCGTATGTGGCAAGTGTCGTCGAGGACGGTCCTGCCGCCAAGGCTGGCATCCAAGAGGGCGATGTCATCACCAAGCTGGGTGACGATGAGATTACGAGTGCCGATGGCCTGATTATCGCGCTGCGCAGCCACGAGGTGGGCGAGAAGGTCGAGATCATGCTCGTGCGCGGCAAGGAAGAGAAAAAGGTCACGGTCGAGCTGGGTTCTGATGAGGAGCTGCAGAACCAGCAGCAGAACGACAGCGCGACCGACACCGGCAACGGCGGCATTACCGACGAGCAACTGCGCCAGTACCTGGAAGAACTGCTGGGCCAACAGGGTCAGGGGCAAGGCTACGGTCAGGGTTTCTAACGAGCTGTATCGCACATATCGAAGCCAGAGGGGCTGTTCCGCCAGCGCGGGACAGCCCCTCTTCTCTTATTGGTCCGTTGGGGACGGAGGAAAACGGATCATTTAGAAATGGCAAGGGCATGGTTCGGAAGGGCTTGGACAGTTAGTTCAGATTTGTATAAAACGGGTGCGGTCTGAGGCGTGTTTTGAGCGGTTTTGAAATGAAAGACGGGCCGAGATGGGTGTCTCGAAGACGGAAGCAAACCTAATTTGCCGTTCAGAACGATTGATTGGGGCGAAAAGCCGATATTTCAGCTCGATTCGGCGCGCGTAATTATACAAATCTGAACTAACTGTCCAACCCCGGTCCGGTCGCTGCCAATTCGGTGCGGTTTGAGACCGCTATTCGGCCCCATTGCGACCGGTGGTACTCTAGTATCCGTTTGAAATCGAGCGAAGGAGTGCCGCTATGGAGCAATCGAGCCTGTTTGGTGACGGCGTGGACATCGATACCGAAACGCCAGCGAGCACGGATACCGCCGCGCCGGCCGATGACCGTGCCCAGGCGGCAGCGCGTGCGGCTGAGTTGCGCCACGAGCTCGATTACCACGCCTACCGCTACTACATGCTCGATGCGCCCGAGATCACGGACGTCGCCTTCGACAAAATGCTCGTTGAACTGCAAGAAATCGAGGCTGCCTACCCCGACCTGGTGACGCCCGACAGCTATACCCAGCGCGTGGGCGGCTACGTGAGCGAGCAGTTTACACCGGTCACGCACATGGCACGCATGTATTCCATGGACGATGCCATGGATCTGGACGAGCTCGACGCATGGCTCCAGCGCACCGAGGATGCGCTCGGTGCCGGTAGCGTTACCTATACCTGCGAGCTCAAGATTGACGGCCTGGGCGTCGCGCTTACCTACCAAAACGGCACCTTCGTACGCGCGGCCACACGCGGCGATGGCACCACGGGCGAGGACGTATCGCTCAACGTGCGCACTATCAAGGATGTGCCCATGCACCTGTCCGAGCAGGCGCTCGCTCACATGGGCGCCGACCGCGAGCGTACCATCGAAGTGCGCGGCGAGGTGTACATGCCCAAGGGCAGCTTTGTTCGCCTGAATGAAGAGGCCGATGCCGAGGGCCGCGACCCCTTCGCCAACCCGCGCAACGCCGCTGCCGGATCCTTGCGTCAGAAGGATCCCAAGGTCACGGCGCGCCGCGACCTGGCCACCTTTATCTATGCCATCGCCGATACCGATCCGCTGCACGTCCACAGCCAGCGCGAGTTTCTGGACTGGTTGCGTAGCGCCGGCTTTAGCGTCAACCCTAACGTGGCTCGTTGTGCCACGCCGGCCGAGGTCCACGAGTTCTGTGCCCAGGCGCTCGAGCACCGCGGCGACCTGGATTACGACATCGACGGCGTGGTCGTAAAGGTTGACAGCTTCCAGCAGCAGCTCGACCTGGGCTTTACCGCTCGCGCACCACGCTGGGCCATTGCCTTTAAGTTTCCGCCCGAGGAAAAGCAGACCATCCTGCGCGAAATTCGCATCCAGGTGGGCCGCACCGGTGTGCTCACGCCGGTCGCCGAGTTCGACCCGGTGACGGTTGCCGGCTCCACCATCGCGCGCGCCACGCTGCACAATATCGACGAGATCCGCCGCAAAAACGTGCGCGAGGGCGATACCATCATCGTGCACAAGGCGGGTGACGTGATCCCGGAGATCGTGGGTCCGGTGCTCGACAAGCGTCCGGCCGATTCGGTCGACTGGCATATGCCCGAGGTCTGCCCCGTGTGCGGTAGCCCCGTGGTCCACGAGGATGGCGAGGTGGCTTACCGCTGCGTGTCCATCGACTGCCCCGCACAGCTCAAGGAGCGCCTGCTCCACTGGGTGAGCCGCGGTTGCATGGACGTCGATGGCCTAGGCGACGAGATCGTCGACAAGATGATCGCCGCCGGCCTGATTCACGACGTCGCAGACTTCTACCAGCTCACGGTCGACGACATCGCCGGCCTGGACACGGGGCGCACCTATGCCAGCTCCAACAGCAGAAAGGGCGTTAAGAAGGGCGACCCCATTCCGGTAGGCCTCAAGACGGCCGAGAAAATCATCGCCGAGCTCAACAAGTCCAAGAGTCAGCCGCTCGGTCGCGTGCTGTTTGCCCTGGGCATCCGTCACGTGGGCAAGAGCGTGGGCGAGGTCATCGCCGAGCGATTCCTGTCGATTGACAAGCTTATCTTGGCGAGCGAAGAGGATATTGCCGAGTGCGAGGGCATCGGCCCCAAGATTGCGGCGAGCGTCAAGCAGTTCCTGGCCGTGCCCGAGAACCTTGCCGTCCTGGAACGTCTGCGCCAGGCGGGCCTGTCGCTCGAGGTCGATTTGGGCGCCGCGCACGCGCAAGCCGCAGCCGACGCTGGCGTGGCAGGCGAGCTCGCCGACGCACAGCCGCTCGCGGGTCTGACCTTCGTGCTCACCGGCACGCTCGTCAACCGCACGCGCGACGAGGCGGGCGCGGCGCTCAAGGTGCTCGGCGCCAAGGTTTCGGGCAGCGTATCAAAGAAGACGAGCTATCTGGTTGCCGGTCCCAAAGCGGGTTCCAAGCTTACCAAGGCCGAGCAGCTGGGCGTACCCGTGCTGGACGAGGACGCACTCGAGCAGATCCTGGCTACCGGTGAGGTGCCCCAGGCTTAAGGCATCAATAGTCAAATTGAAGAACCGCCCGAAAGCGCGATGCCTTCCGGGCGGTTCTTACTTTGTTGGGGAAACCGGCATCGTGATCTGCGTCACGTAGGTCGCGGGGTCGTCGCTGATGATGTCGTCAATGAGAGCGATTTCGCATTGCCCCGCTACGCTGCTAACTTGTCAAAAGCCCCGCGCCGGTTGAGCACGGTAAACGCGACAACACAGATGACTGCCGACAAAATCGACCCGCACGGCGAGGCGATGCCCATGGGAAACAGCGTGTCGGAATAGGCGTTCGACAGCAGCCACGCGCCCGGCACGCGAATGAGTGCCACGGCCAGCACGTTGTGCGCAAAGCCGATGTAGCTCTTGCCGTATGCAGCGAAAAAGCCGCTAAAGCAAATGTGGATGCCGGCAAAAATCGCGTCGAAAATATAGCTGCGCATATAGCCGGTGCCGGCAGCGACTACTGCAGCGTCCTTGGCAAAAAAGCCAATAAACGCCGGCGCCACCAGCCACATCAGCACCGTGATCAGGCAGCCGTACACCACCGAGATGGTCATGGCGTCTTTGAGCACCTGACGCGCACGGTCGCCCTTGCCCGCGCCGGCGTTTTGCGCCGTGAGTGCGCTGACGGTGGCGCCCATGGAACTCGGTACAATGAACAAAAAGCTGATCATCTTTTCGACCAGGCCCACGGCGGCGGCGTCGACCAGGCCGCGATGGTTGGCGATGACGGTGATAAACATAAACGCCACCTGGATGCAGCCGTCCTGTACGGCCACGGGCACGCCGATCTTAAGGATGCCGCCGAGCACCTCGGGCTGGGGGCGCAGGTCGCTACGCTTAACGTGGATGTTCGTGCGGCGGCTCTTAAGCCACACGAGCGCGAGGGCAACGCTTGCCGTCTGGGCGGTTACCGTGCCGAGTGCCGCACCCACGGGGCCGAGTCCCATGTGGCCGATAAACAGAAAATCGAGCGCGATGTTGATGATGCACGCCACGCCGATCACGTACATGGGCGAGCGCGAATCGCCCAGCCCGCGAAAGATGGCCGAGAGGATGTTGTATGCGGCGATAAACGGGATGCCGACAAAGCAGATGCGCAAGTAGGCGGCGGTTCCTTCGACTGCCTCGGCTGGCGTGCCAATAAGTGCCACGATCTGTGGGCACAGTGCGAGCAGGATGGCTGCCAGCACTACCGAGACACCCATAAACAGCGTGATAGTGTTGCCGATGACGGTCTCGGCGCGATCGAAGCGGCGCGAGCCCACGGCGTGGCCGACGATAACCGTCGTTCCCATGGCCAGACCCACGAGCGTCACGGTAATGATATAGAGCGTCTGCGCGCCATTGCCCACGGCGGTGATGCCGGCGGCACCGCTAAACTGCCCCATCATGTACAGGTCGGCCATGCCGTAGAGCATCTGCAAAAAGTACGAGAGCATATAGGGCAGGGCAAAGACCGCGATGGTCTTAAGGACATTGCCGCGTGTGAGGTCGTGTTCCATAAGTGGGGCTTTCTGGCTGGGTCTGTTTACGTACCAGTGTAGTGAAAACCCTACAACGATTATAGAGTCAAGGTTTGTGTGTTGAGGAAGGGCTTGGAAAGCCGGTCTTGTCCGAAGCGACCTGTCCTGTCGTACGGGTGTCGGCACGATTCTCTCGTGGGGTATTATGTTTTCCTAAGAATAAAACGCCGCGTGAGGGGAGGGCTGCGTGGACGGGCGCGTGCAGCATGACGGTTTTGGCCGCGATATCAACTACCTGCGCATCGCCGTTACCGACAAGTGCAATTTCCGCTGCATCTATTGCATGCCGGCCGATGGCGTGGCGCCCCGTGCACACGACGAGTTACTCAGCGCCGAGGAAATCGCCCGCTTTGTGCGCTTGGTGGCGGGGGAGGGCATTCGCCGCGTGCGCCTGACGGGCGGCGAGCCGCTGGTCAGCCGCCGTATTATTCCGCTTATTCGCGACATCCGCGCGATCCCTCAGATCGAGGACATCTCGCTCACCACCAACGGCGCCCTGCTGCCCAAGCTGGCGCCGCAGCTCAAAGATGCCGGGCTTAACCGCGTCAACATCTCGCTCGACACGCTCGACCCTACGCTCTTTGGAAAGATCACGCGCCTGGGTCGGCTCGAGCAGACCATGGCCGGCATCGACGCGGCGCTGGCTTGGGGCTTTGAGCCCGTTAAGGTCAACTGCGTTGTTGTGCGCCGGCTCAACCAGGATGTGGCGGCCCTCGCGCGGCTCACGCTCGACCGTCCCATCCACCTGCGCTTTATCGAATATATGCCCATCGGCGACGAGCACACGAGCTCGCATTGCGCTGTGGACCCGCATGCGCCCGCGCTCAATCCCGAGCTGTGGGACGCGAGCGATACCGTGCCGAGTGACGAGCTGCGGGCGCGCATCAATGCCAGGGCCACCGCGAGGGGACTGGGCGAGCTCGAGCCGCTCGACATCAACGACGCTCCTACCGGCGCGGGCCCTGCGCGCTATTGGCGCTTTCCGGGCGCGGCGGGAACGGTTGGCTTTATTAGCGCCATGTCCAACCATTTTTGTGCGAATTGCAACCGTCTGCGCCTGACGGCCGATGGCAACGTGCGTCCGTGCCTGTTTAGCGATGCCGAGTATTCGGTGCGCGACGCCCTGCGCGGTGGTGATGATATGCAGGTACTTTCGATTTGGCGCGATGCCGTGGCCCACAAACCGCAGGAACACGCGATAATTGAGGGCACGCAACGATTTATGTCCCAAATCGGAGGATGATCATATGGCCAAGAGCAGGTACGCCGACGCCACCAAGGCCGCTCGCAGGGCCGCGATGTCTGCCCACAAAGTCACGGCCGCGGCGAATGCCGGCAACGCCGGCGCGTCCGCGCAGCCGACTTCCAGCGCGGCCACCGAACCCGCCCGTGACGCACGTCGCAACGAGCTGACGCACGTGGACGCCAAGGGCGAGGTGCGCATGGTCGATGTGTCCGACAAGGCCGAGACCCATCGCATCGCCATCGCCGAGGGCACCATCCTCATGCATCCCGAGACACAGGCCATGGTGCTGCAGGACCGCGCCAAAAAGGGCGACGTGCTTGCCTGCGCGCGCGTGGCGGGCATCATGGCCATCAAACGCACGAGCGACATCATTCCCATGTGCCATCCGTTGCTCATTACCAAGAGCAAGTGCGACATTGCGCCCATCGCTCCGGCGGGGACGCCGGCCGAGGACGTGCCCGAGGGCTGGGCACCGGCGCGCGCGGACGGGCAGGTTGGCTTTCACGTACTGGTTACGGCCGGCGTGACGGGCAAGACGGGTATCGAGATGGAGGCCCTGACCGGCGCGAGTGCCGCGTGCCTAACGATCTATGACATGTGCAAGGCGGTTGATCGCGGTATGGAGATCGTCGACGTGCGCCTGCTGCACAAGGAGGGCGGCCGCTCGGGCGTGTGGGACCGCGCAGAGCGTCAGGCCGCTGCTGTCGAGGCCGTGGCCACTGACGGTGCCGCACCCGCGAGCTCACCCGTCGCCGTCGCGCCCGCAGCTCCGACACCGGCCGTCCCCGCGATCGCGTTTATCGGCTACCAAAACTCGGGCAAGACCACGCTCGTCGAGAAGGTCATTGCCGAGCTCACCCGCCGCGGCCTGCGCGTGGGCTCACTCAAGCATCACGGGCATCACGGCTTTGATATCGACGTGCCCGCTAAGGACACCTGGCGCCATCACCAGGCCGGATCCAAGCACGTGGGCCTCATCTGCGCCACGCGCTGGGCGGAGTACGCCGACACGCGCGAGGGGGACGAGATGCCCGCGCGCGAGCTGCTGTCGCGCTACAACGATGTCGATGTGGTGATCATCGAGGGCTACAAGACCGAGGGCTTCGACAACATCGTGGTCGCGCGCTCCGGTGTCGACCGTCTGCGCGGCAAGAGCTCGCTCGACCTGGTCGACGGTCACACGCTGGCCCTTGCCTGCAATGAGGCCCTGGCGCGTCAGGCCTTCGACGCAGGCTTTGCGACCCGAGCCATCAACATCAACGACGCCCGAGCCATCTGCGACCTTATCCAAGACCACCTTTAAGGCTTGGCGCTGAACCTGCCAAAAAGGGACAGGTTTATTTTGGCAGGTTTTATCTGGGCAAACGTCATTTCCAGCACAGAGGGACCAGGCATCTTTGTGGTGGTTTTTGCTTTGGTAGATTTTTGTGACATGCCTTACAATCTACCAAGTAGTTCATGACGGGCGAAAAACGGAGAGAAGGGTCCTGATGCGTCCTCAATGTTTCATGCGGATAGATTGATTTGACAGACGGTGGCGAATGCCCACCGTCCTCATTCGTATGAAACAAGGAGTCTTCATGCTCGCCTCTCTTTTCCCAAAGCCTCAATCATCGCTGTCCGTGCAGGCCAAGCGCCTGGCGGCGATGCGCTTTCTCATCTACACCGGCTTTCAGACCAGCTACTTCATCGGCGTCATCGGAACGCTCACCTATGCAGACGATGCCTCGGTCGTGGCGATATCGCTGGCCGTCCTGTTTATGAACGTCTTTGTGATCCTGGGATCCTTTGCGGGTGGAGCGGCGCTTGACGCTTGGGGTCCGTGCCGGCATTTCCGGGCGAGTATCTTCGGCACGTTGGCAACCGGCGCGGCGATTATCGCCTTTGGCAGCGCGACCGGAACAGTCCTTGCCGGCGCGGTGCTCCTGGGCTTTGTGATAGGATTCGCCCAGCCCGTCGCCACGTCCTATCCGGCGTATCTCACCGACGACCCCTTCGAGCTCAAAGACATCAACTCCGCCATCGCCATGCTCTCCAACGTGAGCATTATCGTCGGCCCCACACTGGGCGGCTTTGTCGCGGCGGCTGCATCGTCACACGCGGTGTTTTTGCTCATGATGATCTTTACCGTACTGGCGCTCGTCGTCGGTTGGGGCTTTAGGCCGCAAACAGGTCGCGTCGCCGCGCGCGAAAGTGCTCCCGCGGATAGCAGCACAACGGCAAGTACTGCCATTCAAAGCTCCGACTCCAATAAATCCACCCGCGTCACCTTCGTGACCAGCATCAAGACAGTCTTTACCAACAGCGTCCTCGCCCTGCTGTTCTGCATTATTTTCCTTTCGAACTTTGGCTATGGCGCCTTCGATCCGCTGGAGTCATTCTTCTACCGTGATGTTCTGCACGTCGGTGTCGAGTGGATGGGCTGGCTCTCGTCCGCCTGCGGCGTGGGCGCGGTGCTGGGCGCCGTGGTCGCGCTCCGCTTGCCGCCGCACCTGGTCAACCTTAAGACGCTGCTTGTGGCGCTTCTGTCCGTGGGCCTGGGAAGTTTGCTCTATGTGGGGACACCGTACGTGGGCGTAGCCCTTGTCGGCCAGATTGCCCTGGGCGTGGCCTGGGGCGTCGTCAACCCGCTCCACAACACGATCGTGCAAACGACGGCCCCGCTCGAACAGCTCGGTCGCGTCAACTCGGTCATGGGCTTTGGCAACATGTTCGCCGGCGTGGCGCCGCTGGCGATTGCCCCGTGGCTGGCGGCGACGTTTGGCGTGCAGCAGACGCTCATCGGGGCGGGTATGGTCGTGACGGCGGTTCCCGCGGCACTGCTGCTGTTTGGACGCTGGCATTTGGATTGTGCCGCAAAGCAGTAAAAACCATCACAACATTCGATGAAAATCGCGATTTTGCCGAATAACGTCGAATGTTGTGATGGTTTGCGCCCCGGGTCATGCCATCCTGCGGGTCCGGCCACCACAAAGGGGGCAGGCACCTTTGTGGCGGTTTTCGCTATGGACGGTGCGGTTTCGCTGCAGAACCGCCGGCCCGCCGCCTGCCAACCGCCACCCTCGTTACGTTTTCGCTGCATTTGGGTAAAGCGCCTGCTCCAAGCCGGCGTTGCCTTGTATACTAGAGCGGTTTAACTGTTATGCGGAAGGGAGCGCCTATGGCACTCAGCGAGAAAGACGTGCGCGGTATCGCCGAGTACGCAAAGATCGCACTGACCGATGACGAGCTCGCCCAGATGACGTCCTACATGAACGATGCCGTCCAGATGCTCGAGCCCGTCTTGCAATATGACTTGCCCGACGTGGAGCCCACGTTCCATCCCATCGGAAGCCTGTCCAACGTGATGGGCGATGACCTGCGCGAGCCCGAGCGCGACCTGCCGCTCGACGTCGCGCTCGAAAACGCCGGCAGCGCGCGCGACCGCTACTTCCGCGTGCCGTCCATTTTGGGAGAGGGGGAGAGCGAGTAATGGCGCAGAGCTTCGATTCCCTTACCGCTGTCCAGATTGCCGCGGGCGTTGCCGCTGGCGACTTTACCGCTACCGAGGTGGCCCAGGCCTCCCTTGCCGCCATCGAGGCGCGCGAGGGCGGGGTCCAGGCATTCCTGCAGGTGGCGCCCGAGCTTGCGCTCGAGGCCGCCGCGCGCGTGGATGCCGATCGTGCCGCAGGCAAGCCGCTGCCCCCGCTTGCGGGCGTGCCGCTGGCCATCAAGGACAACATGAACCTTGTGGGCACGCGCACCACCTGCGCTTCCCGCATGCTCGAGAACTACCAGAGCGTCTACACCGCCACCTGCGTCCAGCGCATGCTCGATGCCGGCTGCCTGCCCATGGGCAAGGCCAACATGGACGAGTTTGCCTTTGGCAGCTCCACCGAGAGCTCGGCGTTCCACCGCACCAACAACCCCTGGGATACCGAGCGCGTGCCCGGCGGCTCCTCGGGCGGCTCCGCTGCCGCCGTCGCTGCGGGCGAGGTCGCGCTCTCGCTGGGCTCGGACACCGGCGGCTCCATTCGCCAGCCGGCGTCGCTGTGCGGCGTGGTGGGCTTTAAGCCCACATATGGCGCCGTGAGCCGTTACGGCGTGGTCGCCTTTGGCTCGTCGCTCGACCAGGTGGGCCCCTTCGGCCGCACGGTCGAGGATGTCGCGCTGGCCATGAACGCGCTTACCGGCGCGGGCCACGATCCGTACGACTGCACCAGCCAGGATTGCGCCGTCGATTTTACCGAGCATCTCAACGACAGCATCGAGGGTAAGCGCGTGGGTATCATCCCCGCGTTTATGGAGGCCGAGGGCCTGACGCCCGAGGTCAAGGCCGCTGTTCAGCGCGCCGCCCAGGAGCTGCAGAACCAGGGCGCCGAGCTGGTCGAGGTCGACCTGCCGCACCTGGATGCCGCCATCGCCGCCTACTACGTCATCGGCCCGGCCGAGGCGTTCTCCAACCTGGCCCGCTTCGACGGTATTCGCTACGGCTATCAGGAGGAGGGCTGCGCCAACCTGTCCGACCAGAGCTCGCTGTCGCGCGCCCACGGCTTTGGCGCCGAGGCCAAGCGCCGTCAGATGCTCGGCGCCTACCTGCTGAGCTCGGGCGTGTACGACAAGTACTACTACGCTGCGCAAAAGGCCCGCACGCTCATCACGCAGGACTACGACACCGCGTATGCCAAGGTGGACACCATCCTCATGCCCGCCTCGCCGCGCACGGCCTTTAAGTTTGGCGAGATCAGCGACCCCACGCAGATGTACCTCTCCGACCTGTACACCATCTCGCTCAACATTTGCGGCAACGGTGGTATCTCGGTGCCGCTGGGCTTGGGCGAGGATACTCAGCTGCCCGTTTCTGCCCAGCTGGTGGGTCCGGCGTTTAAGGACCGTCAGCTGCTCACGTTTGCCCGCGCCCTGGAGCGCGGCTTTGCCGATGCCGCCACGGGTGCGCCCGCGCTTTCCGTCGCACCCGATTTTGCCGGGAAGGGAGGCGAGCTGTAATGAAGGAGCTTTCCGAGGTCCTGCAGGATTGGGAGGCCGTGATCGGCCTGGAGATTCATACCGAGCTCACCGCACTCGATACCAAGATGTTCTGCAACTGCAAGCTCAGCCACGATGACGAGCCCAACGCCAACGTGTGTCCGGTGTGCTTGGGCCTGCCCGGCGCCCTGCCGGTGCCCAACAAGCGCGCCATCGAGAGCATCGTTAAGGCCGGCCTCGCCACCAACTGCGAGATCCAGCGCCACTCGATGTTCTACCGCAAGCACTACTTCTATCCCGATATGGCCAAGAACTTCCAGACCACGCAGGGTCCAGTCGCCTTTGCCATGTACGGTCACCTGGACCTGGACGTGACTGGTCGCGGCGCGGCAGAGCGCCCCGATTGCGCGTTTGGCGAGGCCGAGGCCCAGAGCCTGGCGAGCGCCTCGGCCAACGCCGAGGGCCTGTCCACGTCCATGACGTCGACCATGCGCGAGGGCAACCAGCGCGCCGGCCATCTGGCCAGCTATGACGCGTCCAACCTGCAGATGCCCGAGCGTCGCGAGGACGGTTCCTACACGGTGCCCATCCGCATCCTGCGCATCCACATGGAGGAGGACGCTGCCAAGATGGTGCACGTGGGCGGTGCCGAGGGCCGCATTACCGCCGCTGCCGAGTCGCTCGTCGACTACAACCGCTGCGGCACGCCTTTGATTGAGCTCGTCACCGAGCCCGACTTGCGTACGCCTGAGGAGGCTCGCCTGTTTATGGAAAAGCTCCGTCGCATCTTTGTGACGCTGGGCATTTCGGACTGCTCCATGGAGAAGGGCTCCATGCGCTGCGACGGCAATGTGTCGCTGCGCCGCCGCGGCGAGACCAAGCTGGGCACCAAAACCGAGCTCAAGAACCTCAACTCGTTTAAGAGCCTGCACGACGGCCTTGCCTACGAGATTTGCCGCCAGGCCGAGGTGCTCGAGGAGGGCGGCATTATCTATCAGGAGACCCGCCACTGGGAGCCCAGCCGCAAGCGCACCGTGGTCATGCGTGTGAAGGAGACGGCCGACGACTATCGTCTGTTCCCCGACCCCGACTTGGCGCCGTTCGATCTGGACGACGAGTTCATCGATCGCTGCCGAGGTGAGATTCCCGAGCTGCCCGATGCCAAGCGCGCCCGTTTTGAGGCCGATTTTGGCATTAAGGCGGCCGATGCCGAGCAAATCGCCGGTGACCCGGAGTTTGCCGAGTTCTTTGAGGCCTCCGCTGCCGGTATGGCTGGCAAGGAGGCCCAGACGGTTGCAAACTTGCTGGTGAACGAGATGATCGCCTACCTTAAGGGCGCGGGCGTGTCGCTCGCCGAGTCCGGCATCGCGCCGGCTCAGGTGGCAGCGCTTGCCAAGCTGCTGGCGACCGATGCCATCAGCTCCAACCAGGCTCACGAGGTCTTTGAGGCCATGGCCCAGACCGGCGACGACCCCAACAAGATCGTCGACGAGCGCGGTATGCGTCAGGTGAGCGATGCCGGCGCGCTGCAGCCGATTGTGGACGAGGTACTGGCAAACTGTGCCGAGCAGGCACAGCAGTATCGTGACGGCAACCAGAAGGTCATCGGCTTTTTGGTGGGCCAGTGCATGAAGGCGAGCCGCGGCAAGGGCAACCCGAAGCTCTTCAACGAGTTGCTGAGAACGTCGCTCTCGTAAACGGGAACCGAGGGGCCGGGCGCAGGGCCTTGCCTCTCAATTTCGGACAGTCCTGACTCACGACGGAGGCGCCACTGGCGCCTCCTGTTCGTGCGGAACTCATTGAGAGGCAAGGCCCTGCGCCCGGCCCCTCGGTTCCGTGGCGACTCAGCCGTTCTGGTCAGTCGGGCTGAATGGAATTTGGTGAATGAGGGTGCCGTTGGCACCCTCATTTTTTTGTGGATGTGGCGCAGGGACGGTCCCTTGGTCACATTTTTGGGCTGTGGAAAGCGAAGCTTAATACTTTTCCCGAGAAGTGAACGACCTTATTTGGACCTCTGAAGCATCGACACTATTTGGACGCTGTTTCCTGCGGTTTTGCCGAGTTTTCCCTGCGGTTTTGTTACTAAAAAATGCGGATGCTTCAGGGGTCCGATTTTGCTCGTTCACTTCTCGGGAAAAGTATTAGACCTCGATTTGCTGGGACGGGGGAGAGTCTTTCTTGGATGCCGGAGATGTACGTTGCGGCAGACCGATTGTCGAAAGTCGGCCGGTCTGCACCCTAAGATTTCCAGAAAGTTAACCATTTTTGACCTTAATAGTTAGATAAATTAAATTATTTTCCAAAAGTGTGCTTTAGTAAACTTATTCACTCGGGTGCTGAGGCACCGTGCCGTGTCCAATGCGGCAAAAGGGAGAAGCAACATGAAGAAGCCGACGTTTAACACCCTGCTTGTCGGTGGCGGTTTTCTGCTTGGTACGGCTGGCATCAAGCTGCTCGCCAGCGCTCCGGTAAAGAATGCCTGCGTGCAGGGCATTGCGTGCGGCATGCTGCCGTCGAGTACATCGTGGCGCACGGCATCACTTCGTTAATCGAAGGGCGTCGCGCCATCATCGGTTCCGAGCACTTTGACCGATACGGATCTTGCAGCGATCGTGCGCCTGCGCCGTATGAGCCAGGGCCTCGTTGATCGTCTGACGAGCTCCTACTCTAAGGTGATGCTTACCAACTCGGCGCTCTTGGCACTGGGCAGTACCGGCGCGATTGCCTCGCAGGCATCGTCGCTGCTGCACAACGGCTCGACGATCGCCTACAGCCTGAGCAACGCGAAGGCTTACCTGCGTTAGCAGACGTGTTTGCCCACGTTATCTGGCCTGCGCCCAGACGGCATCGGTGTCGTCCGGGCGCAGGCCTTGTGCATCTGACCCCAATTGATAGCGTCTCTATATAGTGTTGCTATCGAGGATAGCAATTGAAGGGAGCGAGAGCGCCGTGGGTGCTGCTAGCGGCATGGCGCAGGTGAACGTTTGCGTGGATCGCCAGGTCAAGAACCGTGCCGAGGAGGCGCTGCGGCTTTCGGGCGGGTCACTGCCCGAGCTCATCAAAAAGGTGGTGGCCAAGGTTGCGCAGGGTGGCGGTTCGTGCGAAGAGGTGTTGTCGGCCGTTGAAGACCAACTGCCTAGTGCTGGTGCCACCTCGCCGTTTGTCGCATCATGGGCGGCGGCGGATCAGCTTTACGCGGACCTGGGCATCGATACATCATCTGCGTCTGATGACCGCAGCTGGGACACAGTCTATCCCGAAGCCATGGATGAGCATTATCGCCAAAAGGGGATGATCCTGTGAGTGGAGGCCCCCTTAAGATCAGGGTGGACGCCAACGTATGGGTCGATTCGTTTTGCGCCGAGCATACCGAGTCGCTTGCCGCGCGTGCGTTTATTGGGCAGGCGACGGAGGCGGGGGCATTGCTGTTCTTTCCGGTGCATATCGCCAAGGACGTGCTGCACGTTGTCCAACACGAGCTGAAGCGTAGCGTTCTTGCCGGCGGGGGAGCGCTCGACGAGGCATCTGTCCGTGCAATTGGCGATGCGGCGTTGGCGTTTGTTCGGAACATGACCGAAAACGCCATGGCCGTGGGCGCTGATGCATCCGATCTGTGGCTAGCCGACAAATATCTGACGCTCCATCGCGATTACGAGGACAACTTGGTGCTCGCCGCGTGCAAGCGCGCGCAGATCGATTACTTGGTGACCAACAATCGCAAGCTGCTCGAACATGCCGATCTTGCAGCAAAGACCCCGCGCCAAATGATGCCGATTCTAGCTTTGGCCGAACGTGGTGGCGCGGCTATCGGTTAGCGCGAACTGTTTGCGTGGCCTTCGGAACGTCGGCGCTCAGAAGGCCACGCATCCTTTAATTACAAAAGCGCTGCCTTGATGACGGGAGCTTCGACGAGCTTCTCGGCGGCCTTTTCGTCGGAATCGTTTAGTGCTGCTAGACTGCGGTAGACCCACTCGTTGACCTGGGTGTTCTTGACGCCTGCGGTCTGCATAAGGGCGCCTACCTCGCGGATTGCTGCGAGCAGATCGGCTTTGGGACCTGCGAGCTCGACCTCGATGCCGTGGTAGGCGGCCACGCCGCGGTTCTCGCTCACGTGGTCGATAAAGCCCGCGACGGTCTCAAACTGCTGGGCGAGAGCTGCATCATCGTCAGCGTCCAGCGCAACAAGGGCGTTCGATACCGTGAGGGCGGGATGTCCACAGGGGACAAAGCCTTCGATGACATCCATGGCTTCGGTAATGGTTGAGCCCAGGCCTGCGAGGGCATTGACGAGTTGCTGCTTGGTATCCATAACGGTCCTTTCGACGGGTCAATTTTGCTTGGGGAAAATATACGTGACGCGTTCAGTGGCAAAAATGCGAAGTATGGTGCACATTAGGGTCTTCACAGCTCGTGCATAGAGCAGCTGTCTGCCTTTAGAACGTGGTAAGATAGCTATCCACGAGCGGGGTTTATCCCGCGTGTTCCTTGAAAAGTCGACGGTTATCGGGTGTTTGCAGGCCCGATACCATCCAGACTTTCCCAACATTCGGGGGCGACTGGTTTCGACACGATAGCTCTGAGAGAGGAAGCAAGCCGAGGTCTCCTCGCCTCGTTAAACAGGGGTACCGTCAAATTGAATTGACAACAACTCTTCTTTTGAGCCTATGGCTCTCGCTGCTTAGTTTATAGCGGCGCGTCAACCCGGTGATTTCCCCGACACCGGCGCGACGTCATGTTAGGGGAATGCTCCCGCGCACGTAATCGGTATGGCGCGGGCTAAGACCGAACCGGTTGGGATGCCGCGAGCGTGTCGCTGCGCGCAAAGCGTCCGAGACTAAACCAGCGACTGAGCTTGGAGATGCCAATCAGGGGGCTTTCGTGGACCGGAGTTCGATTCTCCGCGCCTCCACCAATAGCTACAGGCAGGTAGGTAAACGCACCTACCTGCTTTTTTATTACTTATAGATACCGCGGAGAATCGAACTCTATGCAGGGCGCGGGCGTAAAGAAAACGCGTAAGCGTTTTTAGCCCGCGGGCGAGGACGCCGGCAGGCGGCCGAAGCCGGTGCGGATTTGCGAAGCAAATACGCGGATTCTCCGCGCAAAGCCTCTACAAGGTGGAGTAGTCAATTTGGGACGGGGCTTTTTTAGCTACCCCTATAAGCCAGTCGATATTAGTTCCGGTCCCCAATAATTCGTCGACAGTCAAAGGGCAGCTAAAATAGCCCCGTCCCAAATTGACTGCTCACGTTGACGCCTCAAGCGGAAGTTGCATCCCAGAATCTACGCTCAGAATGGGATGCATTTTCCGGATGGGTTGTTGGCGGAAAGTCCATCCCGGAATCGCCCCCCAGAACGGGACGTGCTTTCCGCCAGCCGCCCCGTCCTGCTCAACTCCAAAACCCATGCGCTCGCCATCTCAAAACTGGGTAGAAGAAGGCCAAAACGAAACAGTAGGAGGTCAACATGACGGCAGAAGATAAGGCAAAGAACGCCGGCAAGGTCGCGCTCGTCTTGGAGGGCGGCAGTTTTCGCGGGCAGTTTACCGCGGGCGTGCTCGACGTCCTCATGGAGGCTGGCGTCGAGATTCCGGCTGTCTACGGTGTATCGGCCGGCGCTCTCAACGGCGTGAACTACAAGTCGCACCAGATCGGCCGTGCCAACCGCATCAACCTGGCTTTCTGCAACGACAACCGCTTCATGGGTGCCGCATCGTTTGCGTCCACGGGCTCCATCGTGGGTTACGACTTCATCTTCAACGATGTCCAGGACCGCTTGGATCCCTTTGATAACGAGGCATTCGACGCGAGCCCCATCGAGATGTACGCCGTCGCGACGGACATGCTCTTTGGAACCGCTGCATACCTGCCGGTCAAAAGCGCCGTGCTCGACCTCGATGCCGTGCGCGCCTCGACGTCGCTGCCGCTGGTGACGCCGCCGGTCGAGATCGACGGGCACAAATACGTCGACGGCGGCGTAGCCGATTCGGTCCCCATCGAGCACGTGCTGGAGGAGGCCGGCTTCGATCGCGCGGTTGTCATTGTCACGCAGGACCGCTCGTACGAGAAAAAGCCCTACGAGTTTATGCCTGCCGCACGCGCCCGCTATGCCGACTACCCCTACCTGCTCGAGGCTATCGAGACGCGCCACGACCGCTATAACATCCAGCGCATGCATCTGTGGAAGTATGAGCGCGAGGGCCGCGCGCTGGTCGTTGCCCCGCAAAAGCCTGTCGAGGTCGGTCACGTCGAGCACGATCCGGCAAAGCTTCTCGACCTGTATATTCAGGGTCGTCAGGAGGCAAAGCGTCTGCTGAGTGATATCGAGGCATTTGTCGAGCGCTAGCGTCGCGACATCATTACCGATGGACGACATGTGCAGAAAGTCTGGTCAGAGCCAAAATACCTGTTGACTCGGGCGACGGGCGGGGTAATATGGACGGGTTACTTGCAGAGCCCCGTGAATCTCTGTAACAACACGTACTGTACATGGAGGAGTCTAAGTGATTTCGAAATCGACTCACTACGCCAAGCAGGGCGAGGTCCAGCGCAACTGGGTTCTCGTCGACGCCGATGGTGCTGTCCTGGGCCGTCTTGCCACCCAGATCGCAATGATCCTGCGCGGTAAGAACAAGCCCCAGTTCACGCCCAACAGCGACTGCGGCGACTTCGTTGTCGTCATCAACGCCGATAAGGTCCAGCTTACCGGTAACAAGGCCGACACGAAGACCTATTATCGCCACAGCGGCTACAACGGCGGCCTCAAGGCTGAGAGCTTCCACCAGGCTATGGAGAAGCACCCGGAGAAGGTCATCGAGCGCGCCGTTCGCGGCATGTTGCCCAAGACCACCCTCGGCCGTGCCCAGATGACCAAGCTTAAGGTCTACGCTGGTGCCGAGCATCCGCATGCTGCCCAGAACCCCACGAAGATTGAGCTGGAGGCTTAAAGATGGCTGAGAACACCGTTGTCTACCAGGGTACCGGCCGTCGTAAGAACGCCGTCGCCCGCGTCCGTCTCGTCCCCGGCACCGGCAAGGTGACCATCAACAAGCGTGACGCCGAGCAGTATTTCGGCCGTCATCAGCTCGTTGAGAACGCCCTTGCTCCCTTCAAGGTGACCGATACCGCCGGTCAGTTCGACGTTATCGCTCTGTGCGATGGCGGCGGCATCTCCGGTCAGTCCGGCGCTCTGCGCCTGGGCATCGCTCGCGCTCTTCTGAACGCTGGCGACTACCGTGCTGACCTCAAGAAGGCCGGTTTCCTTACGCGCGATGCTCGCGTGGTCGAGCGCAAGAAGTACGGCCTCAAGAAGGCCCGCCGCGCTCCCCAGTTCTCCAAGCGCTAAGGTTTTATCTCCTTACGAGATACAATGTACAAGCGGGGCCTGCCGATTGCTCGGCGGGTCCCGCTTTTCTTTTTCGACTAGGGTGGGCGACTGCGTTTTGCCCACTTGGGAAGGAGCGATCCTATGCCCCAGAACATCTTTGGCACCGACGGCGTCCGTGGCGTCGCCAACGCCGACCTCTCGTGCGACCTCGCGTTTCGCCTTGGCCGTGCGGCGACCAAGTTCCTTGGTCCGGACATTTGCGTTGGCCGCGACACGCGTCTTTCGGGCACCATGCTCGAGAGCGCTCTGACCGCTGGCATTATGGCCGAGGGCGGTCGCCCGCACTGCTGCGGCGTTATCCCTACGCCGGCCGTGGCGCTGCTCACTGTCCAAAACGACCTCGACGGCGGCATCGTCATCTCCGCTTCGCACAATCCGCCGGAGTTTAACGGCATCAAGTTCTTTAGCCGCAAGGGCATGAAGCTTCCCGATGCCGTTGAAGAAGAGATCAGCGCCTGGGTCATGTCCGAGGAGGCCATGGCTGCCGACACGCTGCCGACCGGCGCCGGTGTGGGCCACATCATCAAGATGAAGGACGCTCGCAAGGCATACGTCGACCACGCTATCAGCACCCTCGACGGCCTTAAGCTCGACGGCCTGGTCGTTGCCGTTGACTGCGGTCACGGTGCTTCCTGCCAGACCACGCCTGCCGCGCTTCAGCGTCTGGGCGCTACGGTCCACGCCATCAATACCGACTACTGTGGCACCGACATCAATGTCGAGTGCGGCTCCACTCATCTTGAGCCCCTGCGCGAGCTCGTGCTGCGCACCCACGCCGACATCGGCCTGGCCCACGACGGTGACGCCGATCGCGTGCTGTTCGTGGACAGCGAGGGCAACGAGATCGATGGTGATTACATCCTGGCCATCTGCGGCTCTGACCTCGCCGCTCGCGGCAAGCTCGCCAACTCCGAGATCGTCTCGACCGTTATGTGCAACTTGGGCTTTTCCATCGCTATGAAGGAACAGGGCTTTGAGATGGTGCAGACCGCCGTGGGCGACCGCTACGTGCTGGAGCGCATGCTCGCGGACGGCGCCGTTATCGGCGGAGAGCAGTCCGGCCACATCATCTTCCTGGAGCACAACACCACCGGCGATGGCCTGGTGACGGCGCTGCAGCTGCTGGCCGTGCTCAAGCGCACTGGCCGCACCCTCACCGACCTTGCCGGCATCATGAAGAAATACCCGCAGGTGCTCGTCAACGTGCATTCCGACAACAAGGCCGGTCTGGACGATTGCCAGCCCATTTGGGACGCTGTCGCTGCCGCCGAGAAGGAGCTTAACGGTCGCGGCCGCATTCTGGTGCGCCCGAGCGGTACCGAGCCGCTGGTTCGCGTGATGGCCGAGGCCGAGACGCACGAGCTGACTCAGCGCGTCGTTGACGACATCGTCGAGGTTGTCAAGCGCGAACTTCCCTAATGGTCAAAAACCAATGCCAAGTGGTAAACTAGTAAGCTGGTTTTGATTATTGGTATGTCCAAGGGGGAGCATGTTCACTAAAGTCCTAAGGTCTTTTGGTATGCGTGGTCGAGTCCTTACGCTGGATGCTCCCATCTCGGGCGATGTCATTCCGCTTTCCGAGGTTAAAGACCAGACGTTTGCCACTGGCCTTTTGGGCCAAGGCGTTGCCATTCGGCCTACGGGCACGCGCGTGATTGCACCTGCGGATGCCAAGATCGAGGCGATTTTTCCAACGGGACACGCCGTTGCGCTCAACACGGTCGATGGCTTGGATGTTTTAATCCACGTTGGACTCGATACCGTTCAGCTCGAGGGCAAACACTTTACCGTGCATGCACAGGTGGGCGATATCGTCCATAAGGGCGATGTGCTTATCGAGTTTGAACGCGAGGCAATCGAGGCCGAGGGCTACGATGTGACGGTTCCCATTTTGGTGTGCAACTCTGTTGAGTTCTCGAGCATCAAGGGCTCCGTCGGCGAGCATGTCGAGGAGATGGATCAGCTCATCGTCGCTCGCGAGCGCTAACTCGTTCGCTTGCCCTTTGGCCTACAATTCAAACACGTTTACGGAGGGCGCCCTTGAAAGAGGGCGCCCTTCGTGGCAAGATGAAAAATGTCCGAGGCTAAAAGGCTTCGGGTCACCGTGGACGGGCAGGGGCCTCGACGCGGCTAGACACGAGATACATACATTACGCGACCTCGCCCTGGTGGCCGCACACGTTGGTTGCGGCCGACGCAGGCCGCGGGCAAGTGCTTGTAAGGGGAGCCTTGCCTCTCTTCTACGAGAAAGGATGCGTAATGAAGATCATTAAAGCTAAAGACTACGAGGATATGAGCCGCAAGGCCGCCAATATCATCTCGGCGCAGGTTATCCTTAAGCCCGATTGCGTGCTCGGTCTTGCCACCGGCTCCACTCCGATTGGCGCCTACAAGCAGCTCGCCGATTGGTACAAGAAGGGCGATATTGACTTCTCCGAGGTCAGCACCTATAACCTGGACGAGTATCGCGGCCTTTCGCACGATGATCCCCAGAGCTATCACTACTTCATGCGCGAGAACTTCTTCGATCACATCAACGTCGATCTGAATAACACGCACGTGCCCGATGGCTCCAACCCCGATGCCGCCGCTGCCTGCTCCGAGTACGATAAGATCGTCGCTGCCGCCGGTTACCCGGATCTGCAGCTGCTCGGCATTGGTAATAACGGTCATATTGGCTTCAACGAGCCCGATGACCACTTCTCCAAGGGTACGCACTGCGTCGACCTCACCGAGAGCACCATTCAGGCCAACAGCCGCCTGTTCGATAGCATCGACGACGTTCCCCGCCAGGCTTACACCATGGGTACCCAGACCATCATGTATGCCCGCATGATCCTGGTCGTCGCCAACGGCGAGGCCAAGGCTCAGGCTGTTCACGATATGTGCTATGGCCCGGTTACGCCCGAGTGCCCGGCTTCGATCCTGCAGCTGCACACCAACTGCGTCGTCGTTGCCGACGAGGCTGCCCTTTCGCTCTGCGAGTAGTACAATCCGAGCGATTTGTTATTACTTTGTTACAGGCTCCCGTTCTGCGGGGGCCTTTTTTATTATGCATATGCGGGATGGCGGCTAGCTTATAGGCTCATGGGCCCCTATGCTGCGTCCGTCCGCAATATCTGCCAGCGGAATCAGAATGAGCGCGGGCTTTATGGTGTGCATAACATTAGCTTGCCAAAAGCTTGACGGTGGTGCCTCGTATAGTGTGATGCATTCTCTAGCATATTCTATTCAAAAATGCTACTAATGAGTCGCAAACGGTAGCAGCGCGTAGGCGAGTTGCGCAACAAAATATTACAAGCCCCATTGCGTTACACTGCCAAAAGAGTGGGACATGCTGGCAAGCGCATTGACCTGCGCAAAGACCGGTTGGTTGGGGGAAAAGTTTCAATCGGCGCTCGCTGAACAAAAACTTGCCAAATGCGAACCGAAAGACAACCTAAAACTCTGCGTCGTTCGATTTACGGGATGGCTTGGGCTGTCTTGCGATTACGGTGTCCATGTGGCCGAGGTAAGGAGCGAGCATGATGAACGGGCTGAACGATACGGACGATTTCGAATTGGCGCCATTGGGCACAGGTTATATGGTCCGACGTGATCGCCTGATGAGCGAGTTGATTGTCAAGGGCCGCAAGGCGGGCATTGTGTTGCTCTATGCACCAGATGGGTTTGGGAAAACATCGATATTGCTTCAGTACACTCAGGAAGTCAAAAGCGACCCGACGCGCGGTCTGGTACGAATCATCGAGGCTGACCGCGCGATTGCCCGCGAGGTGTTTATGCAGCTCGAAGTGGTCACAGATGAACTTGAGGACAAACCGCGATCGTTGATTGCGATTGATAACGTCCCCAACCTTGATCAGCAAGATACCGAGGAGCTTATCGATCGAATTCGAGGCCTGCGCACTATGGGGATCGGGGTCTTTGTCACCTGCCGCCCCTCAAATCGCCAGTTGATTCGCGGGCTGGGTGACTCGGTCAAGATCAATGCGCAGATGCTCAAGGTGCATGCCTATGAGTATTCGGCTTGGGCATCGGCGTTCTCGATTAGCACGTCGCTCGATTTTTACCAGCTCACACAGGGTGTTCCCGAGTTGGTTTCGGCTATGCAGACGGGGCTGTACGGAGAGGGCGACGTTGCCAGCTTGCTCGAAAACGAGATTGTCAACGTATACGGTGCGGCACTTGCCGATATGGCATCAATCGATAACGGCGCCCTATTTAACGTGGCGTGCGTGATGGCCCTGATGGGCGAGGGCAAGATTGCGGAACTTGAGGCATGCGGTGTCAGGCTCTCCATGATCGATCAGTCCTATCTTGTTCGTGATTATCCGATTTTTGGTGTCGATCCGGTCGACCGAAGCTTTACGTGTATGGGCACCGAGGATAACGCGCGCCTGAGATTACGAAAAATGGTTGCGGAAATTCGTCCAGAGCTCGTTATGCGCGCGGCACGCATTCTGCTCAAGGCGGGCCGATGCGATGCTGCGATGGATTTGGCAGATGCCTTTTTGGATCGCGACGCCGTCCTTGAGCTTGCTGGACAGTATGGTGTCGATTTGGCTCTGACTGGGCATGGAGGGGATGTCTGTCGCGCGGTACTGAGGACGACGGATGCCGACAAGCCCGCGTTGGAGCCGACGCCCACCGAGGCACTTGGTGTCTATTTGGCGGCGGTAAGCGTTTCGAATACTAAACTGGCCCGGTATATGGCCTCGATTGTCGAACATGCGAGCGCACAGTCGGTCCGCGAGATTGATTCGGTTTCTTGGAAAGTCGCCCAGGTGCTTACGGTCGTCTGTTATGGAGATTGCGAGCTTGGGCTTCCAGCCAATCCTGCGCTTCCAAAAAATGAGGCATCTTGTGCTGCGCTCGATATGCTGTCGGCGCATATCGAGGTTAAGAGCCGGCTGACCGAACAGGCGAAAGACGGCGCAGTACTTTCGGGACTCAAGGCGAACAAGGTATATGATTGCGAACTCGATATTGCAGAGATTCTCATACGGGCAGATCGGATGTTGGTGGAGCTCTTCGATGGGTCCTTTATGGGAATCGATGAGCGTGACGACGAGATGTCTCGAACACGGGAGGCACTCGATGCTCGTGGGCTTAAGGCACCGGCTGTCTGGGTGCGTATGGTGCTGGCGGCACGGCGTCTGCTTGCAGGCCTGCCAATGACTGACGATACGGCGTTTAATGAGCTCGATCGCTTTGCCGTGCGCGTGCGTGACAATCAAATCCAGCTGTTTGGCCTGCTACTCGAAGGCTGGCAGGCGCTTGCCGAGGGGCGCCCGGTCAACGCGAAGTTCCGCGCGGTCCAGGTGCTCAAGCTTGCTGACGAGTCGATCGCATACATGCGCGACAACGCGTTGCTGTTGGAGCGTGCATCAAGCCTTCGCAATACGTCGATGGTGTCGGTACGAGAAGAGGCAGAGCTGCTCGACCTAAGTCGGACACAAGTCGGCGGAGCGGAGGCTTGGGTCGTAGCGCTGCATTTGGCGTCTGCGGGCCGTGACAGCGATCTTGCCGCCTGGATGTCTATGAATCGTTCTGGGATTCTGGAGCCAGCGTATCGGCTGTTTGCACGCCTTGCGATGCATTGCCTGGGCGAGCCTGCTGCCAAGATTCGAAAGAAGCTCCCGGTGCGCGAGCTATCGCGATATTCGCTGCGCGACGATTTGGAGGGAGAGAGCGAGCGGCTGTTCCAGGTCGGCGAGGTCGAACCCGTCGACGCTATCGATCATATCGAGATTCGCATGTTTGGTGCGTTTCGTGCCGAGCGCGACGGATTTCCCATCACAGACAAGATGTGGCGTCGTAAGAAAGCGGCAACGCTTGCCGAGCGGCTTGCGTTGGGTATCGATTCGTTTGTCGATCGCGAGACCTTGGCTATGGAACTGTGGCCACATGCCGAGTACAGTAGCGCCCGTAACAACTTGTATTCGACTGTGTCACGCTTACGATCCGCTTTGGGACCCACGCCAGATGGCAAGTCGTGCGTCCTGATCCAAAACGACTGCCTTGGCCTCAACAGGGATTACGTTAAGACCGATGTGAAGCTATTTGAGCAGATAAGCCGCGAAATTTTGGGTAATCGCACAAGAGTGCGTGGGCCTCACCTGGTCGAGCTGTGTCTTAAGATCGAACAGCTCTATACCGGACCGCTGTATATCCCCAACGGTTGCAATCCGACGTACTTTTTGCGCATGCGCCGCATCATGCAGTCGAAGTTTATCGACTGCATGATTGTGGGAGCAAGCGCTGCCTTGGAAGAAAACGACCTGCAGTCGGCAATCTGGCTGGTAGAAGCGGGGCTACGTCAGGAGACCGCACGCGAGGACATGGTGCGATGCGCCATGCGCGTGTACGGAGCGGCGGGGAGACGCCGCGATATCGTCGAGCTCTATAGCGGGCATATCCATCATCTTAAGGAACAGGTCGCAGGCGTTCCCGAGCCCGAGACCAAGCGTCTCTACGAGCGTCTGGTCGAAAGCAGGGTCAACCGACCGTTCATTGAGCGATAAAAAACGGGCGCCCGCATCATTCGGACGCCCGCAGGCTTGCTCTGTGTGAACCGATCGGCCCTTAGACGAGCTTGATCTTCTCGATATCCTTGCGCGAGGACTCTCGATACAGCGAGAACTTGCGACCGATAACCTGAACGACGTCGGCGTGGCAGCGCTCGGCGAGTTCCTCGGCGGCCTCGCGGGCAGAAAGGCTGGAGCCGTCCAGCACGGAGCACTTAACGAGCTCGTGCTTTTCCAGGTAGGCGGCCGTCTGCTCGACGGTACCCTCGTTGACATCGGACTTACCGATGATGATGGCGGGGTTGAGGTGATGGGCCATGCTGCGAAGCTGCTTGACCTGGGCTCCTGTCAGTGCCATGGGATCTCGCTTTCTATGTATGGGGCGCCCCGCGATGGGGCCTTAATCTACGTGAGCTGTCCCACGATAGCGCAGGAACGGCGCGGTGTGGAGCGCGTTTGCCAGTTCGCAAAGAATGCGGATGCCGGGCGGGTAGACGATGCATGCTTTAGATGGGCTACGGTCGGGGCGCAGAGACCGGCTCCCAGGCGATAAACGCCCATCGGACCTTGCGGATGTGGTCGAGCATGTAACGTCCCTGCGGCACGCCCTTGGATCCCGGCTCGCCGGCATGGGGGTTCTCGATCATATGTTGGGCGATATAGTCGCGCAGACGATTGATCTTATCCTCGTTGCCATGCTCGAGCATACGGGAGAGGTCCGCCACGCCGGCCTCGAGGCTATCGAAGGTGTCACGACGGGTCGATTCAAAATACGTGACCTGCGGTAGTGCACCCATCTGAATAAGGATGTTAAAGGCGTACACAAAACCATTGCTACGGGTAACCGAGGCGCCGATGGCATTCATCACGTGCAGGTCATAGCGCGGGCTGGAGTTGGCGACCATCGTGACAGCACAACGCCGCCGAGCAGCCTGTAGACGCATCCATTCGCCATTCCAATCCGCAGAAAGAAGCTCAGATTGAATTACACCATCAGCCACGGGCCATCCCCCTTACAACAAAAAAGCGGCCCCTCCCAAAAGAAGAGCCGCAACAAGCATATATCAGAAAAAGAACCGTTCCAACGCCAAACCGCCGCACCAGCCAAGTGGTGCAGGAGCGAAGCAACTGCAACCGGGATAGAACCCAACTGAGGTCCCGTTGTGCGGGAGCCCCGGGGAGGGCAAATATATAAGGTCGATCGCGAGTTCCGCACGAGCCGGAGAGCACTTAATGTGCTCTCCGTGCGAGTCAGGACTGTCCGAGCAGGCGACCTTATATATTTGCCCTCCCCGGGGCTCCTCGCCAGTCCCCCTCAGCTAGTTCTTGAGCGAGTTCAGCGGCGCCGGGAAGCGTCCACCGCGGTGGGCAAGCACGGTGCCGGCGTTGGGGTTCACCGGCATGATGGGCGCACGGCCAAACAGGCCGCCATACTCGACGCAGCCGCCCACGCCCTTGCCGATGGCGGGGATCACGCGCACGGCCGTGGTCTTATTGTTGATGACGCCGATGGCCATCTCGTCGGCGATAATGCCGGCGATAGTCTCGACCGGGGTGTCGCCGGGAATGGCGATCATGTCCAGGCCAACGGAGCACACGCAGGTCATGGCCTCGAGCTTCTCGAGCGAAAGCGCGCCGGCTTCGACGGCGGCGATCATGCCGGCGTCCTCGGACACGGGGATAAAGGCGCCCGAGAGACCGCCCACGCTGGAGCTGGCCATGACGCCGCCTTTCTTGACGGCATCGTTGAGCATGGCGAGCGCGCAGGTCGTGCCGGGGCCACCGCAGGTGCCCACGCCGATGATCTCGAGGATGCGCGCGACGGAGTCGCCGACGGCAGGCGTAGGCGCCAGCGACAGGTCGACAATGCCTTTCTCGACACCTAGGCGACGGGCGGCCTCGCGACTCATGAGCTCGCCGGCACGGGTGATCTTAAAGGCGGTCTGCTTAATCTTTTCGGCGACTTCCATCATCGATGCGGAATCGGGCAGCTTCTCCAGGGCTGCGGCCATAACGCCGGGGCCCGAGACGCCTACGTTGATGACGGCGTCGGCCTCGCCACCGCCGTGAACGGCGCCCGCCATAAACGGGGAGTCCTCGACCATGTTGGCAAAGCAGACAAACTTGGAAGCACCGACGGAATCCTCATCTGCCGTAAGCTTGGCGGCATCGATGATGGTCTGAGCCGCCATGAGCACGGCGTCCATGTTGATGCCGGCGCGCAGGCTGGCGACGTTGACGCTGGAGCAGACGCGGCTGGTGGTAGCGAGCGCCTGGGGGATGGACTGAATGACGCGGCGGTCGGCGTCGCCGATGCCCTTCTGGACGAGTGCGGAGAAGCCGCCCAGGTAGTCGATGCCGAGCGTCTCGGCCGCGCGGTCGAGGGCATGCGCGATGGGGGTGAGGTCCTCATCCTTGCAGCACGCGGCGATCTGCGCCACCGGGGTGACGGAAACGCGCTTGTTGACAATGGGGATACCGTACTCGCGTTCGAGGTTCTCGGCGGTCTCGACCAGATGCTCAGCCGTGTGCGTCACGTGGTCGTAGATCTTCGTGCACATGCGGTCGAGGTTCTCGTCGCCGCAACCCATGAGCGAAACACCCATGGTGATGGTCCTGATGTCGAGGTTCTGCTCCTCAACCATGCCGCGGGTTTCCGCGATTTCTGCGGGCGTGATCGCCATCCTTGCACTCCTATCTGCCAAAACGAGCATAGTCTTGTCTATTCTAACGTGCCGCACGTGCCAAGTGGCGCATGCGGCACGTTTTGGTGCTCGGTTGTTTCCGTTGTGTTACTGCCCAAAGACCTCTTCGGCGATACGAGCGCTTTCGGCGGCGTCCTTGGCGTAGTAGTCCGCGCCGATCTGCTTGGCGTATTCGGGGGTGAGTACGGCGCCGCCTACGATGATCTTGACGCCCGGCACCTTGGCATGAAGCAACTTGATGGTCTCCTCCATAGCGACGACCGTGGTGGTCATAAGCGCCGAGAGGCCGACGAGCTTGATGTCGCGCTCCCGTACGGTCTTGAGCACCTCCTGCGGGTCGACGTCGCGGCCTAGGTCAAAGACGGTATAGCCGTAGTTATCGAGCAGCATCTTGACGATGTTCTTACCGATGTCGTGGATGTCGCCTTTGACGGTGGCCACGCAGATTTTGCCCTTGTCGGCAATCTCGCCGGCGGGCATCCGGCGCTTGATGGTGTCAAAACCCACGCGCGCGGCCTCGGCCGAGGCCATGAGCTGCGGCAAGAAGAACTTTCCCTGGTCAAAGAGGATGCCAACCTCGTCGAGGGCGGGGATAAAGTGGTTGTTGATGAGGTCCATGGCGTCGTGGTTTGCCAGCAGACGCTCGGTCTCGGCCGCAATCTCGCCTTTGCGGCCCGAGACGACCATGCGACGAATCGGGTCGTCGTTGCCGTCGGTGCCGTCGGTGCCAGCGGCGGGCACAGTGTCGGTCGATACTGTCTGAGCCGCCGCCGGGTTCGCGGCGATCTTGTACGGATCGGTCCAGCCGGCGTAGCGCTCGATGTATCCGGTTGAGCCCTCGTCCTCAACGCTCAAGACGCGATAACTGTAGACGGTATCCATAAAGCGCTTGGAGCCCGGGTTCATGATGGGGGCGTCCAGGCCCGCGCCAAAAGCGGCAGCCAAAAAGACCGAGCCCAGCAGCGGGCGGGCGGGCAGACCAAAGCTGATGTTCGACACGCCGAGCGCGCATTTGACGCCCAGACGCTCCTTACACAGGGACATGGCGCGCAGAATCTGTTCGGCTTGGCGTTGATTGGTCGAGGCGGTCATGACCAGGCAGTCGATGAGGATGCGGTCCGGTCCGATGCCGTAGCGGGCGGCCTCGGCCACGATGCGCTCGGCGATGGCGAAGCGAGCCTCGGCGGTATCGGGAATGCCGCCTTCGTCGAGCGTGAGGCCGACGACGTTGGTGCCGTAATGGGCGACCAGCGGAAAGATCTCATCCATGATCTGCTGCTTGCCATTGACCGAGTTGATGATGGGCTTGCCGGCGTAGCGGCGCACGGCAGCCTCGACGGCTGCGGGGTCGGTGGAGTCGATCTGCAACGGCAGCAGCGTGGAACCCTGGAGCTGCTCGGTGGCCTGTTGGATGATCTTGACCTCGTCGATCTCGGGCAGGCCCACATTGACGTCCAGGATGTCGGCGCCCTGCTCCTGCTGGCTGATGCCCTGGCTTACGACGTAGTCCAGGTCGCCGTCGCGTAGGGCCTGCTGCAGGCGCTTTTTGCCGGTGGGGTTGATGCGCTCGCCGATGACGGCGATCTTGTGGCCGTCACAGGGAAGGTCAACCACGGTCTGGGCGCTTGTGACCGACATGCTGGGCTTGCGGCGGCGCGGACTGGGCGTGTGGTTGTCGATAAGCGTGCGCAGCGCTGCCATGTGCGCCGGCGTGGTGCCGCAGCAACCGCCCACGACGCTCACGCCGTCGGCGATCATGCCGGCGACGGCCTTGGCGTATTCGGGGGCCTGGATGTCAAAGACGGTGTTACCGTCGTCGTCCACGTGGGGCAGTCCCGCGTTGGCCTGCACCATAACGGGCTTGTCGGTAACGGTGAGCATGCGTGCGGCGAGTCCTCGGAGCTCGGCCGGTCCCTGGCTGCAGTTGATGCCCAGGACGTCGGCGCCGATGGCGTCGAGCGTGATGGCGGCAACCTCGGGACTCGTACCCAGGAAGGTGCGGCCGTCTTCCTCAAAGGTCATGGTGGCAAAGACGGGCAGCTCGGAGTTCTCGCGGCAGGCAAGGACCGCCGCCTTGATCTCGGCAAGATCTGTCATGGTCTCGATAATAAAGAGGTCCACACCCGCGTCGACGCCAGCGCGCACTTCCTCGGCAAAGAGGTCATAGGCCTCGTCGAAGCTGAGGGTACCCAAGGGGCGAAGCAGCGCGCCGATGGGGCCGATGTCACCGGCGACATAGCGGGCGCCGGCCTCGCGGGCGCAGGCGACGGCGGCGGCAAAGACATCTGCCACGGTGGCGGCACCATCGAGCTTGTGGGCGTTGGCGCCAAAGGTGTTGGCGGTGATCACATCGCAGCCGGCCTCGACATACTGACGCTGAATATCGGTAATGACCTGGGGCTCCTCAAAGTTGAGCAGCTCGGGCAGGGCGCCGGCCTTCATGCCGGCCGCCTGCAGCATGGTGCCCATGCCGCCGTCGAACAGCAGGTGCCCCGTGCCCTCGATGGCGGCGCGCAGGCGATCGTCCTTAATGTAAAGGTCGTCGATCGTGCGCGTCTTGTACGTGGCGCCCCTGCGGCGGGCAGCATCAACGGGCGCCGCCAGCGCGGCGCCGTCCAGATCATGAGTGATAAGCGGAGTAAACATCGGGGGCTCCTAATGGCTGGAATAGCAGGTGGTGTGGGCGGCGCGGAAGCGGCAGTGCTCGCGCATGCGGCAGATATTGCAGGTGGGGCGACTCTGGGCGTCGTGGACCTCGCCGTCAAACAGGCCGATCACCGCGGTCACGCTCTTGGTGGGCATGAGCAGGCTGGTAGGTGTGACGGTAAGCCCGATGAGCCGCGTGGCGTTGAGTGCAGCCACGATTGAACGCTGAGCCGTAAGCGGGCAGTCGCCGTAGCCGGGACTGAAGCGCCAGTTACCGGCGAGTCCGTGTGCGGCGGCCGCAGCCTTGACCTGCTGGTCCATCTGCTCGACGGCAGCTTCCACATAGGCGGAGCACGCGGCATCGAGCACGGCTCCCTCTAGGGGCTGCTGGGCTCCCGTGGTGCGCAGGCGACGCTCGGCATCCATGCCGAGGGTGCATGCCATGAGCGCGGCAAAGCGGGCGTCTTTGAGATGTCGATAGATATCGCGACCGCGCAACTCAACGCTGGTTCCAACAAGACGGATGCTGGGCTCTCCCTGCTCGTCCACGCCCATGGCATCGACGGCAAATACGCGGCGCACGCCACGGGGCTCAATGTCCAGTTCCAAACGTTCAACGACAAGCTCAATACGCTGCGACAGCTCGGGCTCAATCTGCTGGCCGCCGTAACCCAGATACCGCAGCATCTCGGCACGATCGACGCGGGGATGGTGGGCATCATCGATACGGTAGAGCGCCGGCGACGCAAGGTCGGCCGGCACTTCACCAAAAGCTGTATCGATGTGCGGTTTTTCCATTACCCCAGGCGCTCCATAATGGTTGCGGCGATCGCAGGACGATTCATAGTGTACAGGTGCAGGCCGTCGGCGCCGTGCTCCTTAAGGTCGCAAAGCTGGCGGGCTGCATAGTCTACACCGGCTGCCTGCAGGCTCTCGGGGTCGTTCTCGTACTTGGCGAGAATCTTGATGACGGGGGAGGGCAGCGACGCGCCGCACATAAAGACCATGCGGCTGATCTGCGACTTGCCCATAAACGGCATGATGCCTGCGGTAATGGGCACAGTGATACCGGCCTTGTCGGCAAGCTCGCGAAAACGGTAGAAGCACTCGTTATCAAAAAAGAGCTGCGTCACAAAGAAGCTCGCGCCGGCGTCCTGTTTTTGCTTGAGGTATTCGACCGAAGCGTTGAGATTCTCACAGGCAATGTGGCCCTCGGGGTAGGCTGCGGCGCCCACGCAAAAGCCGGCGTCGACGAGCTCGGGGATGAGGTCGCGGGCGTAGACGTAGTCCGAGGCGGGCTTGTCATCCTCGCTCGCGCCGGCGGGAAGATCGCCACGCAGAGCCAGCACATTTTCTACGCCGGCGGAGCGGTATTCGTCGATCTTGGCGGCGATATCGGCATGCGTGCGACCAACGCAGGTGAGGTGCGCCACCGAGGGCGTATCGAATTCGCCCGTAATCATATGCGCGATGGGGGCGGTGGTGGCGCCGTTGCCCGAGCCGCCGGCCGAGCAGGTGACCGAGACAAAGCTCGGCGAAAGCTTGCACAGATTGCCAGCCACCTCGCGAGCCGTGTCGAGGGTAAGCTCGCCTTTGGGCGGGAACATCTCAAACGAAACGGGCGTGGTGCCCTGGGATGCTGCCTGCTTAAAAACCTCGTCGACGCGCATGTCGTGCTCCTTTAGATACATTAGCGTGATGTGTTGTAAGGATTCTACAGCACCGCTGCGCTACGGCGGAGTTTTACTCGCTATTTGGAAATATCAATCGAAGATGTTTCGCTATCGGCATTCCCTATAACAGCGTAGCTAATTTGGAGCTTTTTTACCCCATCAACCAGGTACGCAGGGTAGTCTTTTTGGGACGGGGCTTTTTTAGCTACCCAATCCGGCGCCTCCAAAGCTTGAGACCATATTTAAATAGGGCAGCTAAAAAAGCCCCGTCCCAAAAAGACTACCCTTAAACCATGCGGAGAGATCTGCAATTTATACAGTTGATTGACTGTTGAGGGTGGCAACATTGCCGCGATGCGGTAACCTCATTGATTAGTTTCGCGACGGCAACACAACGGTAATGTCGCGGAAACACGGCGAGTCTAAGCTATGACTCGTTCGTTAGTAATCAACACCGCTTCTCACGCGGTGCCGATACGAAGGGAGTTCCGTATGGCCGAACTTACTGACCGCTTCGGGACCATGGTGTTCTCTGAGGAAGTCATGAAGGACTACCTCCCCAAGGACATTTGGAAACGCCTTGCTGCAACCCTCGAGGACGGTGAGCCGCTCGACCTGGATGTGGCCAACGCCGTTGCCCATGCCATGAAGGTTTGGGCCATCTCCAAGGGCGCGACGCACTACGCGCACTGGTTCCAGCCGCTTTCGGGCATTACTTCCGAGAAGCACGACAGCTTCCTCGAACCCAACCACGACGGCACCGCTATTACCAAGTTTACGGGAAAGAACCTCATCCAGGGCGAGCCGGACGCCTCCAGCTTCCCCAACGGCGGCCTGCGTGCCACCTTCGAGGCCCGCGGCTATACCGCTTGGGATCCCACCAGCCCCGCCTTTATCAAGGACGATGTCCTGTGCATCCCCACGGCTTTCTGCTCCTACACGGGCGAGGCCCTGGACAAGAAGACCCCGCTGCTGCGCTCCATGACCGCGCTCTCGCGTGAGTCCAAGCGCGTTTTGGCGCTGTTTGGTAAGACCCCCAAGAAGGTCGTTCCTTCCGTGGGCGATGAGCAGGAGTACTTCCTGATCAAGAAGGACGCTTACCGCAAGCGCAGGGACCTGGTCATCACCGGCCGCACCCTCTTTGGTGCTGCTCCCTGCAAGGGCCAGGAGCTCGAGGAGCACTACTTTGGCGCTATCCGCCCCACCGTCTCGGCCTATATGAAGGACCTGGACGATGAGCTGTGGGCGCTTGGCATTCCCGCCAAGACCAAACACAACGAGGTCGCTCCCTGCCAGCATGAGCTCGCCCCCGTCTATGGCGAGGTCAACGAGGCCATCGACCAGAATCTGGTCATGATGGAGAAGATGAAGCTCATCGCCTCCCGCCACGATTTGGTCTGCCTGCTGCACGAGAAGCCCTTCGAGGGCATCAACGGTTCGGGCAAGCACAATAACTGGTCGCTTGGCACCGAGTCCGAGAATCTGCTCGATCCGGGCGACACCCCGCTCGACAACCTGCAGTTCATCGTCTTCCTCACCGCGGTGATCGAGGCCGTCGATAACTATCAGGAGCTCCTGCGTGCCTCCGTTGCCTCGGCCGGCAACGACCATCGTCTGGGCGCCAACGAGGCTCCTCCGGCGATTATGTCCATCTTCCTGGGCGACCAGCTTACCGAGGTCGTCGAGAAGATCATCGATGGCAAGGCTTCCGTCCATGCCACGCGCGGCGTGCTCGACCTGGGCGCCGATACCCTGCCCAAGCTGATGCAGGACAACACCGACCGCAACCGCACCTCTCCGTTCGCCTTCACCGGCAACAAGTTCGAGTTCCGTGCCTGCGGCTCCGAGCAGAACGTCTCCGACTCCAACCTGGTGCTCGATGCCGCCGTGGCCAAGTCGCTCAAGTCCTTCGCCGACGCACTCGAGGGTACGCCCGAGGATAAGTTCCAGGACGCCGCGCTCGAGTACTGTAAGAAGGTGCTGACCGATCACCAGCGCATCCTGTTCTCCGGCGACGGTTACTCCGACGAGTGGCCCATCGAGGCCGAGAAGCGCGGCCTTGCCAACAACAAGACCACGGCCGACGCTCTTCCCGCCTTTGTTTCCGATAAGGCTATCGCGCTCTTTGAGGAGACGGGCGTTCTGACCAAGGCCGAGGCTCAGTGCCGCTACGACTGCAAGCTCGAGAAGTACAACAAGCTCATGAACATCGAGGCTACCACGATGATTCGCGAGGCACGTCGTACCTATCGTCCGGTCATCACTGCCTATGCCACCAAGGTCGCTAAGGGCCTTGAGACAATTCGTGCCGCCGGTGCTGAGGCCGCCATGCAGTGCGAGCAGAACACGCTCAACAAGCTCTGCAACGGTATCACCGCCATCAACGACTCCATCAAGGCGCTCGATGCCGTGCATCAGAAGGCCGAGGCTCTCGATGGCCAGGAGCAGGCCAATGTGTATGCACACGAGGTCGTTCCCGCTATGGATACGCTGCGTGCCTCCGTGGATGCCATGGAGGAGATCGTGGCCGCCGACTACTGGCCGGTTCCGACCTACGACGACATTCTGTTCTACGTGTAGGGCATAGCCAACATATCGTCACGGTATTAAGCCGGGGTCCGCATCGCGCGGGCCCCGGCTTTTTGATTGCGAAGGACGCTTTGGAGTCCGTTTTGCCGCCGATTTGCCGGGGTCCGCACCCTGTTGGGCTCGAATTCCGGCGTTGGGGTAGAAAAAAGCCCGCCACCGCGAGGGTAACGGGCTTCTCGTTTTAAATGGTGCCCCCAGCGGGATATCCGCGTGCGGCTGGCGCCGCCCGCCTTCGCTGCGTCGCTTCGCTCCTTGCGTGCTGCGCTGGAAAAC
>NZ_JBQKDO010000014.1:0-52439 GCF_052121795.1 Collinsella sp. LCP19S3_B7 | reverse complement strand
CCGATACAATACGGAGAGGCGCAGCGATGCGCTCGGCGGCCGCACGCCGGCCGAGTTCCGCGCCGCGCTGGGAAGGGCCGCGTAACGGTCCAAGAAATCGTCCGCAGTCCCCGGGTTTCGGAAAGCGTGTCCCGCTCTGGGGGCTCATTCCGGGATGGACTTTCCGCATGGGGGCTCATCTGGAAACTGCGTCCCGTTCTGTTGACTGATTCCGGGACACAGTTTCCGCTAGGACGGCGTTGCGGAAGCTGCATCCCATTCTGAGGCTGCAATCTGGGATACACTTTCCGGAACGGCGTTCATGGGGAAATTGCGTCCCATTCATGCACCGTAGCCCGCCTTCCTCGGCAGACTCTGCAAACAAAAAGCCGGTTGGAACGAGAATTCCAACCGGCTGCGAAGCGAGATTATGTTGGGCCGTCTACGACCGTGCGCCTTCGAGGAAAAAGCGACGGCTAAAGTAGTTGTACCAGGTGACCAGGAACGTGGCGATGGCCTTCATGGCCTGGTAGCCGATGCTCAAAAACGTGACGCCCACAAACATGTACAGGTCGTTGAGGCCCAGACCGATTACCGACAGGATGGTAAAGATCGTGAACTCGCGCTTACGGCTCATGCCCTCGCGATGGTCGAACACGTACTTCATGCTGAGCCAGTAGTTAACCACGACGGACGTGGTAAACGAGACCGTCGTGCTCATCAAAAAGTCGAGGTGGAACAGCTCGACGAGCGCAATAAGCATGCCCCAGTCGACGCCAAAGGAGATAAGACCCACGACAGCGAACTTGAGGAACTGCTTGGTATGAGGTTGTGCCAGCGCGTTACGCACGTAATCACATCCAATGCGTTGATGAATCGAGCAACGAGATACTTTAGAGCTTTTGCATGGCAAACGTAAGGTCTTTGGCAAGAACTATACGAACTCGCCAAATATTCAAGAGGTAATCTGCAAACGCTGCAAATCTTCCCGTAAACGAGCAAGGCCCAGGCAACGCTACGCTTGACGCGCGTCATCCGCAGGTCCCCGTAGTGCAACGAGGAGGCCGAGCTATTTGGTCTGCTCGCCCTCTAGGAAGATCTTTCGCGTTACAAAGTTGTAGACCATGACGAGCGCGGTAGCGCAAATCTTGGCGATATTGGCCTCGAGGCCCAGGCCGGCGTTGAGGGCAAGCACGATGCCGTCGTTGAGCGCCAGGCCAATAACGGATAGCACGACAAAGATGATGAACTCGCGGCGGCGGCTCATGCCCTCCTTGTGTGCAAACACGTACTTCATGCTCGCGACGTAGTTAAAGATGAGCGAGACGATAAAACCGCTGGTGTTGGCGATCAAGATGTTGAGGCCCAGGCCGTAGTGGAGCAGATTCATGATGCCAAAGTCGATGACGGTGGCAACGACGCCGACGACGCCAAACTTTATGATCTGCGCAAGGAGCTTTTGCATGGTACCTGCCTTAGGGTGGCGCCGGGGCGCCGCGGGGATGACAAACCTAGCAAGTTTAACCAATCCCCGCAGGCGGGGCTAGGAGCGCTCCTCGATAGCACCGTTTCTATATGCATCGAGGAGCTGGCGCAGGTCTTGGATCTGACTGCGAATCTTGACGCCGGTATCGGTGTCGCTCACCATGCGGCGCCGGTCGGCCTCGTCAAAGCGGTTGGTCTCGCTTTCGATATCGATGTTGCGGGTGAGCGCCTCGGCAACGCTGGTAAAGGCCTGGTGCGACTTGAGGCGGCATCCGCGCGAGCTCGAGATGAGCGTGTAACCGGCGATGCCCGTTTTGGGGTGGTAGGCGCGACAGAAACCGCCGTCGATGACCAGCAACTTTCCGTTGGCGCGGATGGGCTGCTCGCCCTTGGTGGTCTTGACGGGCGTATGGCCGTTGATGATATGGCCCGTCGGCGAGCAAGCCATGGGGGCGACGCCAAACTCCCGCATGATGTCGTCGCAAACGGACGAGGACGTGGTGAGCGTGTAGTACGGGTCCATCGGCTCGACCCATGTGCTCTTGTCGGCAATGTAGGCGCGCTCGAAGGTGCGCACCACGCGTCCGCTGGCGGGTGAGTTAAAGCCGATCCACAGGTACCACATCCAGTCGAGGGCATCGCGGTCGCCGACGCGCCAGGCGCGACGGGCGATATAGTCGCAAAAATCAAAATAATCGCGGCCAGCGTGCCAGGTACCCAGGCAGTTCATGCTGCTAAAGGTGCCGTCTTCGTTGAGCGGTACGCAGCCGTGGAACAGCAGATTGCCGTTGGCGACCTTATACATGGAGCCGTGGGTATAGAGGAAATCGATGTGGCGATGCAGATGATCGGCGGTGACAAATTCGGACACGAGCTTGTCGATGATGTGCTGCTCCTCGGGCGTGAGCGTGTAGGGGTCCGCTGGATCGACGGTGGGGAAGTCGTTGGTCGTGAGCGGCCACACGCTGCCGTCGGCGAGGGTGACCGTGCCGGCGTCGTGATCGACCTTGTCGAGCAGAAGACGGTCGGCCATGTCGAACTCGGGGTGGCGCTGGATAATCTGGCCCTCGAGCTTAAAGAGCAGAACGTTGATGGCTTTGATGAGCGGGCTGATGGGCTCGCCGGCGGTATAGGTGGCGTTGGCAAAGGCGACAAGCTCGCGCAGCGAGATGCCGTAGTCGTTCTCGAGAATCTCGTAGTTGTCGTAGCGCAGGTTGTTGCGTAGCACCGTGGCGATGCAGGCAGGCTCGCCGGCAGCGGCGCCCATCCACAACAGATCGTGGTTGCCCCACTGAATATCGAGCGAATGATAGGTGAGCAGGCGGTCCATAATCTTGGCCGCGCCGCCGCCGCGGTCAAAGATGTCGCCCACCAAGTGCAGGTGGTCCACGGCGAGGCGCTTGATGAGTGAGGCGAGCGACTCGATAAAGTCGTCGGCGCTGGCGGTCTCCAAGATGGATTCGATAATGCGCTCGTGATAACGCACGCGGTAGTTGTTCTCGTCCGGATGCGTGTGCAGCAGCTCGTCGATGATGTAGGCGTAATCTCGCGGGATGGCCTTACGTACCTTGGAGCGGGTGTAGCGGCTCGAAAGCGAGCGGGCAACCACAATGAGCTGGTTGAGCATGGTCTTGTACCAGGTGGGCGAGTCCTCGTGCCGGCTGCGGACCAGATCGATCTTCTCGCGCGGGTAGTAGATGAGCGTGCACAGCTCGCCCTTTTCGTTAAAGGAGAGCGTGTCGCCAAAGATTTCGTCGACATGCTCGCGCACGACGCCCGAGCAGTTGTTGAGGATGTGCATAAAGGCTTCGTACTCGCCATGCACATCGCTCATAAAATGCTCGGTGCCCTTGGGTAGGTTGAGGATGGCCGAGAGGTTGATGATCTCGGTGAATGCGGATTGCTCGGTGGGGAACTGTCTCGACAGCAGGCGCAGATACTTGAAGTCTTGCGGATTGCGATCGAATGCGACCATGAAACACCTTCCGATGGGGTTGGTAAAACTGATAAACAGCGTCAAACGTTTATCAGTATGCGCTGCTTTTGTTTCGATTGGGGTTAGGAGATTGAATTGTTGGCCGAACGGTTTGCTAAATCGATTTAGTCGAGGTAGATATGGCGGTTGAGTGGAGACGTAGGGTCGTTTTTGCAGGCGCATACCTCCGGGATCGCTAGAGATGATGGCGGTAAAGATGTTCACTACCTTTGGTTCAATTTGGTAAATAACGGACATTTGTACCGTATTCACGCATGCTGTGCGATAATTTGCGCAGCAATGAGTAAGGAGCCTCATATGAGTGATTTTGTCCTGACCTGTGAATCCGCCGCCGATCGAACCCGTGAGTTCTTTGCGTCGCGCAATATTCCTGTCGTGTGTTTTCATTACGAGATCGACGATGTTGTCTATACGGACGATCTGTATCAGTCGATTACGCCGGACGAGTTTTTTGCTCAGATTGCCGCGGGCGCCATGCCCAAGACGTCTCAGGTGAGCGTGGGTGAGTACGAGGAGTTTTGGGAGCCGCTTGTTGCCGAGGGTAAAGACGTGCTGCACCTGACGTTGTCGTCGGGTATTTCGGGCACGTATGGATCGGCCTGCGTTGCGGCGCAGATGCTCGCGGATCGCTATCCCCAGGGCGGCAAGGTGCGCGTCATCGATTCGCTGTCGGCGTCTTCGGGCCTTGGCCTGCTGGCGGAATGTGCCGCCGACGTTCGCGATGGCGGCGCTTCGCTCGACGAGACGGCCGCTTGGATTGAGGAGCATAAACTCAACCTGCACCACTGGTTCTTCTCGACCGATCTGTCGAGCTACCTGCGCGGCGGTCGCATTTCGGCCGCGAGCGCGATCATCGGCACGGCACTCAAGATTTGCCCGCTTATGACGGTCGATTGCGAAGGTGAGCTGGCGCCGCGTGAGAAGATTCGCACCAAGAAGCGCGCGATTTCCGAGATGGCTAAGACCATGATGGCGCACGTGCAGGGCGGTGCGGATTATTCGGGTAAGTGCATCATGTCGCACTCGGCGTGTCGCGAGGATGCCGAGGCAGTTGCGGCGCTGATCGAGGAACAGGTTCCGCAGCTTAAAGGCAAGATTGAGATTAATGACATCGGTACTCTGATTGGCTCGCATACCGGACCTGGTACGGTGGCGCTCTTCTTTATGGGCGACAAGCGCGTGGACTAACGTTTGTGGGCTGGCTGACGGTTTTAACGGCTACGCCTATCCTCCTGACATTTGATAACAGAAAAAGGCCCGTCCCGTTGTTTGCGGGGCGGGCCTTGCTGTTGCGGCTAGCGTTTCTTTCCGCGGAAGAAAAAGCCGTGTAGCGAGGGCTTGAGTCCGCGGTTGGCACGACGCTCCTCGATATGATCGTGGATCGAGGCGACGCGTTCGATGACCTCGTCGGGAATCGGCACGTCGGGATTCATGTTCTCGACTTGGCTGACCTCGGCGGCGGCGACCTGGTCGATAATGGGCACATCGTCGCGCGAGATGACAGGCGTGGCGTCTTCCTTCATCTTGCGGTAGCGCTCCATCATGTCGGTTTGCAGCTGCTGGGCCGAAGGCGGCGTCCAGATGATAGCGTTGGCGCCGGCGGCGATGGTTTCGCGGATGCTCTCGGGCGTCTTGCCACCCGGTGCGATGAGTGGCAGGCTGGGATAGTGCTCTCGCAGTTCGCGTAGGACCTGGGGTGTGTTTTTGCCGGCGGCGATGTTGAGGATCTTGGCCCCGGCGCGCACCTTGGCGTGGGCATCGTCATCGCAGCGAACGACCGTGGCGATGACGGGGATGTCGGCGATGTTGGTGATGTGCTCGACCATCTCGGCGGTAGCGGGGGAGTTGACCACGCACCCCGCCGCGCCCTGCATCTCGGAGACGGCCGCCATCTGCACGGAGCGCTTGCCGGTGGTGGTACCGCCGCCAACGCCCACAAAGACCGGGCACTCGGCAACAGTCAGCAGCGCCTGCGTAATGGCGGGCTGCGGCGTGAAGGGGTAGACGGCAAACACGGCGTCGGCATTGGAGTTGCGGATGACCGCCACGTCGGTGGTGTAGATGAGCGATTTGATGCGGCGTCCAAAGAGCGTAAAGCCGCTGGCCTCCTCGATCTCATCGGGCATGCGGAGGGCCGCCTTGCGCAGGCGCCCGTCGATGGGCAGCGGCTCCATGGGCAAAAGGCCGCTGGGGGTTACGGCCACCTGGGGCTCGGTAAATTCGTCCGCAAGCTCAACCTCTGAGAAATCGACCGAGGCGACGATGTCCTCGTGAACCTCGGCGGGAACATCGATGGGGGTTTGGTCGTTCGTCGCGGCGGGCGTGTCGAAGGAGCTGGTGGCGACAAAAGCGTCAACACGCTCGTTCAAATCGTTGAGAGAATCCATTGCGGTCCGTTTCTATAATGTGCGGTCGGCAGCGTGCGACCGGCGCTACGTTGCTAAAACGTTTGACGAGTTGATTTTTCCCCGCCGCGCCATCCGTTAGACTGAAGGGCCGCGAACGTGAAGGAGCTGTGGTGGCGGGAATCGAGGTGCTATCTTGGATGTCCCGTATACAAAAGAGAGGTGACGCGGTATGGAAATCTCGACATTATTGAGCTCGATTGGCCTATGCGTGGGCGCAATCGTAGCCGCCGCGGTCATCTACTTTGTGGTTACGGCCATTAAGGGCAAAAGAGCCGAGCGCAAGGAACGCGAGGCACTTAAGCAGCACCGTGACCAGCAGGACAAGCGCGTACGGAGATAGCTTGTTGAGTTGGTCCGTGCGCTAGCTGCGTTTTCGGATCAGAGCGATGTAGAAGCCCTCAAAGTCGCGGCTAGGCGGGATGGTCAGCGTGCCGGGCATGCCGTTGGCGACGGACGAGACGTGGCCGGTGGCGATGGCCTCGGTGAGGGCGTTGCTCTCGACGCGTGGCTCTTCGCCAGCTTCCTGAGCACGGCGCGCTTCGCTTTCGCTCGGCGTGCCGTCGAGGGGGATGAGCTCGCAGTCCATGTGTTTGTCGAGGGTCTCTTGCAGGGCGTCCTCGTTTTCCTGCGGCAAGATCGAACAAGTCGAATAGACGAGCGTGCCGCCTGGCTTGAGGGCGCCCATGGCGCGGTCCAGAAGCGCGCGCTGCGAGCGGGCGCACTTGCAGAGCAGCTGCTCGGTCAGGCCGCGCAGACTTTTCTCGTTGCCGCTGATGACGGTGCCCGTGCCGGTGCAGGGGGCGTCGAGCAGGATGCGGTCAAAGCGGAAGAACTCGTCAAGCTCGCGTGCGTCGATACGCATGACGGGTACGTTTTTGGCGCCCTGGCGGTCCAAGTTGGCCTCGAGCTTTTCGGCGCGGGGAATGCTCATCTCGCAGGCGGTGAGGTGCGCCTGTCCCTGGGTGAGGGCGGCGATCTGCGTCGTCTTGCCGCCGGGGGCCGCGCACATGTCCAGGATATCCTCGCCGGCCTGAGCGCCCAGCACCAAAGGAGGCATCATGGACGACAGGCTCTGCAGGTAGATCATGCCGTTGCGGTAGATGTCGAGATCCCACAGATCGGATACCTGGGCCTCGGGCAGGATGAAAGCGTCCGGGTACCAGGCAACGGTTTGGTGGGCGATGCCGGCTGCGTCGAGCGCGGCGGCGATGTCCTCGGCGGTCGCCTTGAGCGTGTTGGCGCGCAGCGTGACCGGGCGCGTGGCTGCGGCGCCGAAGCCCTCGATCATGAGCTCGGCATCGGCAGGCGCATAGGCGCCGGCGACCGTGTCGACCAGAAAGCGCGGCAGGTCGGCGGCGGAGTGTTGGGCGGCAAGCTGGTCGGAAAGCTCGGTAGCGGCAAACTGCCTGAGCTTGAGCTCGGGCTTAACCTGCTTTTTCTGCTTACGACGACGCGGCTTGGACATCCGTCTTTCCTTCCCATTCCATTAAAAGTAGTCAATTTGGGACGGGGCTATTTTAGCTGCCCGTCCGTTTCGGCAGGCGTTGCAGTTAAATTTGGGACGGGGTAGCTAAAATAGCCCCGTCCCAAATTGACTAGTCTGCCTTGGCGTTTGTCTAGTACTGGCTCTCGTGCTTGCTGAAGAAGTCGAAGCGCGGGGGCAGCGGCTTTACGCGGTGCTCGCCGGGCTTCTCGCCCAGGCTCTCCACAAACTCGTCCGTGGAGGCAAAGATGTTGTCCCAGCTAAAGAAGGCGACCGGATCAACGTCGAAGTACTCGCAGATGAGCTCGCAGCCGGCCGGGACGATGCCGTGCATGAGCACGGTCGCCACGCGCAGCTCGGTAAAGGCGTCAACCAGTGCCTGCGTCATTGCGGCGTTTGCCTCGCTACCCTCGAGCTTGTTGGCAGCCTTGGAGGCATCGCTCCAGCGCTTGTTGGCGGCACGCAGGTAGTCGTCGCACACGGCGAGCGCGCGGTGCGTCTCGAACTTGTACATGGCCTGCTCAAAGGCGAGAGCTGCCTGCTGGGCGGCTTCGACCACGGTGGCGGAGGCGGCACCGGCGGGGATGCAGCCGTTGCGGTAGGGGCTCTCGTCGCCCTCCTTGACGGCGACGCCGTAGAAGCAGCTGCGGGCCAGGCGGTTGAACACGCCGGTCAAAAGCGCGCTCTCCTTAAGGGCCGGGTCGATAACGCGCTTGTCGTCGCAGGCGCGCACCTCGTTGCCGTCCTTGTCCTTGCCGGTCACGCGTGTGTCATATGCCTTGGGGCTAAAGCTCACCGGCTTCTCGGACAGGCCGAGCGACAGCCAATGCGCACGCATCTGCTCGCAGGTGTAGTGGTTGAGCAGGTCGTCTGCCGGCGGGGGAGGCGTCTGCGAGGACGAGCTGGCTTTTTTGCCCATGTAGAGCAGGTGATAGCAGGCGCTGACGGTGCTCTGCGTGAGGTTCCAACCCAGGGCCTCCCACATGGCGGTCTGCGCGATGCAGTAGAAGTAGATGTTGTCTTGACCGATAAACTGGTAGATCTGTGCGTCGTCCGAGCACCACCAGTCGCGCCAGTCGAGCGAGCTGTGCTGGTAGGTGGGCGCGGGGACCTGCGTGGAATCGGCGGCGGGCTCGCCCATGAGGGCGGCATCCTGGGCGGCGACGCCCTCGGTCACGCCGGCGGCGCGGGCATCGCGGGCGAGCACGGTACGCGTATAGCTGATGGGCGCCCACAGGCTCTCGGGCCAGCACCAGCAGGTGACATCGGTCACGCCGTCGACCTCGGGCACCGGAACGCCCCAGTCGATGTTGCCGGTGATGCGGAAGGGCACGAGCGCCTTGCCGCTACGGAAGCGCACGCCGCCGTTGGCGAGCACCGCGTGGGCGTCGTCGCGCTCCTTCCAGCTGGGGAAGGTAACGGTAAAACTGCTCTTGTTGCCCTCGGGCTCCAGCACGGTGTGCTCGGGAAGCTGGTCCTCGACGGCGTCGAAGGCCTCGCGGAACTTGTTCTGGATGTAGAGCTGTGCCGGCAGCAGCCACTCCTCCATGGTCTTGGAGACCACGGAGCGAACCTGCGGGTTTTGGGCGAGCTTGGCGGTGTAGGTCTTCATAAAGTCGAGGTAGGCCGGCAGGTCGAAGTAGAGGTTGTCGACCGGGCGCAGCTCGGGCACCTCGCCGGTGAGCTGGCTCTTGGGCGCGATGAGCTCCTCGGGCTCAAACTGGTGGCCCAGGTCGCACTCGTCGGCATAAGCCTTCTCGGACTTGCAACCTTGGATGGGGCAGCGGCCGATGACCTGGCGACCGTTGAGGAACGTGCCGGCCTTGGCGTCGTAGAACTGAAGGGTAGAGCGCTTGGAGATGGTGCCCTGCTCGCGCAGGCGCTCGATAATCTCGGCGGTCACCTTGTTGTGAATCTGCGCCGCCGGCTCAAGGCCCGAGCCGCCGTAGATGTCGCAGCTGATGTTGTAGTTATTGAGGGTCGCGGCCTGACGGGAGTGATTGGACTCGACATACTCGCTAATGGACTTATCGTAGCCCTCGTTCTCCTTGAGCTTGCGGTAGCTCTCCATGATGGGCGAGCCATAGCAGTCGGTGCCCGAGGTGAAGATGACGTTCTCGCGGCCCAGGCGGTCGCGCAGGAAGCGGGCGAAGAAGTCGGCCGGGACAAAGACGCCGCCAACGTGGCCAAAGTGAAGACCCTTGTTGCCATAGGGCTCGCCGGCGGTAACGATGGCGCGGCGGGGCCAGCTGGGACGGTCGTTCATGGAGTATTTGGATGCCATGGGACTCCTTCTCATATGGTGAGAGCGCGGCCGGGCGCGGGGCTCGGCGACGCGGTGGTGAATTCGTGCATATCGTTCGACATTATCGCACATGCGGACGGGTACGTGGCAGGGGCGCTATCCTAAGATGCTATGAATGAGATTTCCAACATACATGCGTTTGAAGACGAGGATTTCCTGCACGCTTGCTTTGTGTGGGGGATGGCCGTGCTTGGCGCATTTGCCGTGTGCCTGGTGCCGGTGTTTATGCTGCTGGGTGGGCCCGCGGACTTGGACGCGGCTGACGCGGGTGGCTGGATGGCTGTCTTGGGCTGGATAGTCGGCTTGGCAGCGGTTTCGGCGGCGTCATTTGCCGTGCACGAGTTGGTGCACGGCGTGTTCTTTAAGCTGCTGGCTCCTGCGGGCGCGCAGGTTACCTTTGGGGCGAACCTCGAGACGTGCATGCTTTACGCCTGCGCCGAGGGCGTGGTGTATTCGCGCCGGCGGTACGTGGCAGTTTGTCTGGCGCCGACGGTTGTTGTGACGACGGCGTTTGCCTTGGGGTTTGCGTTTTCGGGCTATCCGCTGCTGTGCTACCTGTCAGCCGGCTTGCATTTGTCGGGCTGTGTGGGCGACTGGTATTACGTGCGGACCATTTTGCGCGACCGCCGCATTGTCGCCTGCGAGGACACGTCCTTTGGCGTGCGCTTTTTTGGTCAGTAGTCTTTTTGGGACGGGGCTATTTTGACTACTTTCCTGTTGATGCAGGTATTTGGAACTGCTTGACGTTTAAAAGTAGTCAAAATAGCCCCGTCCCAAAAAGACTACCCTGGGCAAAGATTGGGAGGAGATGTCCATGAAGCCGCTGCTGCTGCATGCGTGCTGTGCGCCGTGCTCGCTGGAGCCGGTTCGTCTGCTGCGTGAGGAGGGGTTTGAGCCCACGATTTGCTGGACCAACCCCAATATTCAGCCGCGCGATGAATGGCAGCGCCGCTTGGATGAGCTTCGCCGGTGGTGTGCCGATGGCGACATCGAGCTCATCGAGGCGGGGGAGGACCGCGAGCGCTGGGAGGCCGGCGTGGCCCCGCTGGGCGCCGATCGACCCCGTCGCTGTCGTGCGTGCTATGCCCTGCGCCTGGCCGAGGCATGCCGTGTGGCCCAGGAGCGCGGGTTTGAGTTTGTGGGTACGACGCTCGCCGTCTCGCCGTATCAGTTGTTCGAAACCTGCAACGATGTGTTGGAGCGTCTGGCTGCCTCCCGCGGTCTCACCCCGGTGATTCGCGATTTTCGCCCGTATTATCCCGAGGCGACACGCCGTTCGCGCGAGCTGGGCATGTATCGGCAGAACTATTGCGGCTGCCGATTCTCGGCCGTCGAGGCGGCCATGGACCGCGCCCGCATCCGCGACGAGCGCAAAGCGTCCAAAAAGTAGTCCTTTTGGGCTGGCAGCCTGCTAGGATGTAGAGCGGATTTTAGCTATATAAGGAGTATTCGACGTGTCTATGCGTACCGATGATTTTGACTACAACCTTCCTGAGGAACTGATTGCCCAGGCTCCTGCCGAGCCGCGCGACTCCTGCCGCCTGCTGGTGGTGGATCGCAAGGGCTCCCAGGCGGGAACGCCACTGGAGCATGGCGGCACCGTCGAGCACCGCATCTTCCGCGACATCATCGACTATATCGAGCCGGGTGACGTGCTCGTCATCAACCAGACGCGCGTGATGCCGGCCCGCCTTATCGGTCGCAAGGCCGGCTCGGGCGGCGTGGTCGAAACGCTGCTGCTCAAGCGCCGCGAGGACGTGGATCCGCTGGGTCACGTTTGGGAGTGCTTGGTCAAGCCGGGCAAGCGTCTAAAGCCCAGCGCTCAGATTGAGTATCGCGCGGGTGGTGCCCATGCGCCCGAGGGTGCTCCCGTGGTGCTGACGGCCGAGGTCGTCGACTTTGTCACCGATAGCCGCGGCGGCCGCCTGGTGCGTTTTGAGCCAGCCGGTTGCAATGCCGCCGGCGAGCCGCGCACGCTCGATGAAGCCATCCATGCTGCCGGCCACGTGCCGCTGCCGCCCTACATTACCGATTACGAGGGCGATCCCGAGAAGTACCAGACCGTCTACGCCATGAAGGAGGAGCACTCAGCTGCCGCTCCCACGGCGGGCCTGCACTTTACTCCCGAGCTCATGGCCGCTATCGAGGCCAAGGGTGCGAAGTTTGCCGCTGTCGAGCTCGAGGTGGGCATCGATACCTTCCGTCTGGTGGAGGAGGACGACCCCACGCAGCACGTGATGCACACCGAGCGCTATCACGTGTCGCAGGAGGTTGTCGACGCCGTGCATAAGGCTAAGGCCGAGGGGCATCGCGTGATTGCTGTCGGTACCACCGCAGTCCGCTCGCTCGAGAGTGCGTTTGACGCGGACGCGCCGGTGTCCGATCCGGCTGTGACGGCGCGCTATTTTGAGGGCCGTAAGGACGGAGCCGACACGCTCGGCCGTGGTGACATCGTGGCGCGCGAGAACGCGACAACGCAGCTCTACCTCATGCCCGGCTCGACCTATCACGTGGTCGACGCGCTGATCACTAACTTCCATGTTCCGCGCTCCACACTCATGATGCTCGTGAGCGCACTTGCCACCCGCGATCAGATCATGGATGCCTATGCCGCCGCTATCGAGCAGCGCTACCGCTTCTTCAGCTTTGGCGACGCCATGCTCATTTGTTAGTTACGCGGTTCTACGAACCGCGTAACTGCTCGACGCTGCGCGGGCCGCATTTGGACAATCTGACGTTCAACTTCAAGGGCGCGACCAGAAGGTCAGAGCCCTTTCGTTTCACGTCACCTTGCCTCAAATGCGACCCGCTCGCTGTCGCTGCCAAAACATCGGCATTTCTTTGGTTGTCAAGAGATTGCCGTTCTGGCGGGTTTTCGCTGACTTCGCCAAAACATTGGCGTTGCCGTGGTTCAACCTGCCAAAAAGGGACAGGTTTATTTTGGCAGGTTTTATCTGGGCAAACGTTGTTGGTGCAATGGGGACTGCTTTATATGCACCAAGTTGGTGCAAAGTAGCCTGGCCCCTTTGCACCAATCAAAACGTTGCGGTGAGTGTTTTTTGGCAGCTGGTTTACTTGCTCGCGAACAGCCAGATTAGGACGATCACGAGGATTACGGTGACAATGCAGACGATTGCGCCGGTGAATTTGACGCGTGAGTCACGGGTGCGCTCGCGCACGTCGTTCTCGGCGGCTTCGAGCTGAGCCACTTCGCGCTCGGTTTCGGCACGCTCGTCCTTATCGCGAGCCAGGGAGCCCGCGAGCGATTCGGTGATCTCGGGATGGTTGTGCACCTCGGTCGCCTGCTCGATGATCGACTGCGCATGCGCGACGTCCGCCTGGGCATTGGCGATAGCCTGCTCTTGCTCTTGACGCGCTTTGTCCTCGGTGACGATCTTCTCGCGTAATTCGCGCTGGCGCGTTGCAGCGGCCGCCTTTGCGGTCTGCAGCTCGTCGCGCGCGGCATCGGCCTCGGCCGTCACGGCCTGATGGGCGCGCTTGGCGTCGGCGATGGGGGCTTGCGCCTGCTCGACGGCGTGCTCGGCGGCTGCGAGCGAGTGCTCAAGATCGGCGGTGATGCGCGGGACATCTTCCTCGGCTTTACGCAGGGCATCAGCCGTGTCGGAGATCTGCATCGAAAGCTCGCTGGTGCGCACCGTATAGTTGGCGGGATTTGCCGAGGGATTGCGCTGCAGCTCGGCATACTCACGGCGCAACGTTTCGAGTTGAGCACGCGTGGCGTCGACGGTTTGCTGCGCTGCGGCAACGCCGGCGTCGCGCTCGGCCTGTACCTTGTCGCGGATGCGCTTGGAATCCTCGAGACGTCGTACGAGGCGGTTACCGGTCTCGCGCGAGCTGGCTTCGCGCGCTTCGACGGCATCGAGTGCGGCTTTGAGACGCCGCTCGGTGGCGTCGTCCTCTTCTTTTATTTGTTCGAGCTGCGCTTTGAGCTCTGTTGTCTTGGCGGCATGGGTATCGCGGCCGATTTCTGCCGCCGCGGCGGCCTTTTGTGCCGTGGCGATTGCCTGGCGCTGGTCGGCGACAATCTGGTCGTAACGCCCTGCGATATCCTGGCGCGTCTCGAGCTCCTCTCCTTGATCGGCGATGCGCTGATCAAGTTCGGCCAGGTGGGCACGAGCGTCCGCGAGCGCCTTCTTTGCGGCGTTCATCTCGCGCATGGCAGAGGCGCCCTGGGCGATAAAAGTGCCTACGGCGTTTGCTGTATTTGAGACGGCGGTTCCCAGATCGCGGCTGGCTGCAGAGGCGTGTGGAGCGGTCGGGTGACCGGCGTCGGCCGTACCCGCATCGGGCGCCTGCGACGTGGCGATATTGCCGGTGCCACCCTCGATCACGGAAAATCCGGCAGTGTGCGGGTCAACTGCATCTGCGCCAATTGTAGGGTGCTCGAGCTGTAAGAACGAAGGTACGGTGCTGCCTTGGTCGGCAACGGGGGTCTCGCCAGGCACGAAGGTCGATGCGGCCTCGGCGGCCTTCTCTTCTTCGGCGTCCACATCGGCGTCGGCCACGGCGTCTTTCATCGCTTTGACGGCATCCATCATGGAGTCCATGACGGCATCGAGCTCTTCTTCCGAAGATACCTCGATGGGGCCTGCCGCCTGTGGCGCGGGGTCCGCTTCGGGCTCGGCGTCGTTCGACTCCGGTTGCTCGCCTTCGTCATGCTCGACAGTATCGCCTGTGTCTGTGGCCTTGTCCGCACCGGCGTGCGCATCATCGGCGGATGCATCGACGGAAGCGGCGACGCAGGTAGGAGTGCTGCAGTCGTTGACGGCGTCTGCGGAATCATCAATATGCTGCTGAGTCTGGGGGTCCAGCTCGTCTGTCATAGGCATGTGCTCCTCATCGTTGATTGTCACCCTATGATAAAGTCTCGCGCCGGCATCCCGCGCGCCGCAGCAAAGTTTCAAAACGTGTTCGATGGCTCGCTTGGATAGCAAAAATTTGGCCGCTCTATTCAGTTTGCGCTTGACATTTCCTTCTCCGAAAGACGTTATGCCGTTCACCTGCCGCGGTCTTTATAATGGTTTGCGTATGAACCGCAACCAAGGAGTTCCAGTTTATGGACCAGAGCCTATTTAAATTCGACCTGATCGCCGAGGATCCGACGACGCATGCGCGTGCCGGCGTGCTGCACACCCCGCACGGCGACATCGAGACACCGATCTTTATGCCCGTGGGCACCAAGGCAAACGTCAAGGGCATTCCTACCGAGACTGTCAAGCAGCTCGGCGCCCAGATCGTGCTCGCCAATACCTATCACCTGTCCATGCGTCCCGGCGAGGACACCATCGCCGAGTTGGGTGGTCTGCACAAGTTTATGAACTGGCATGGCCCCATCCTCACTGATTCCGGCGGTTTCCAGGTGTTCAGCCACAACGACGCCGTCAAGCTCACCGACGAGGGCGTGCGCTTTATCGTCAACGACTACGACGGCCGCCACGTGTTCTGGACGCCCGAGGACAACATGGAAATCGCCATGAAGCTCGGCTCCGACATCTGCATGCAGCTCGACCAGTGCCCGGGCTATCCCGCCACGCGCGCCTACGTTGAGCGCGCCGTTGAGCTGTCGAGCATGTGGGCCGAGCGCTGCTATAAAGCTCATACCCGCGACGACCAGGCGCTCTTTGGCATCGTTCAGGGTGGCATGCATCTGGACCTGCGCCTGCGTTCGCTGCGCCATCTGGAGGAGTGCGGTGACTTCCCCGGTTACGGCATTGGCGGCTACTCGGTGGGCGAGGACCACGAGACCATGTTTGAGACGCTCGCACCGCTCGCGAGCGAGTACATGCCCAAACATAAGCCGCGCTACCTGATGGGCGTCGGCAACCCGACGACGCTCGTGCGTGGTGTAGGCGTGGGCATCGACATGTTCGACTGCGTGTTGCCGACGCGTACCGGCCGCATGGGGACGGCGTTTTCGAGCGAGGGTCGCCTTAACTTCCGCAACGCCCGCTTTGCGCACGACGACGGCCCCATCGATCCCACCTGCACCTGCCCGGTGTGCACGGGCGGCTACAGCCGTGCGCTCATTCGCCACATGGTCACGCAGAAGGAGATGCTCGGCGGCATTTTGCTTTCGATGCACAACATCTACTACCTGCTCAACCTTATGCAGCGTGCCCGCCAGGCCATTATCGAGGGCCACTACGGTGCGTTCGTGAGCGACTGGATGAACAGCCCCGCGGCAGTGGATTACTAAGAGCTGCGGGTTCGCTTACGGGGGCGCTCGCGCGGTGTCGAGGCTACGTGCCAATCGACCGTGCGTAACCGGCGCCGGGCATCGCATGCGTCGGCATCGGTTGCACGACCTCTGACCGATGCCTTGCAAGCGCTTGATGCATCGTGGGTACCATACCGAATGGTTGATGTTCGGGCGGGTGTTTGACGCATGGCGTCGACCCCGCCCGTTTCTATTTTCGATAGGAGTATCCCATGATTAAGAATGAGAACGTCGAGGGCGAGCCGGCCTACGACGAGACGTACCGACGCGGCCCCGTGGTTATGCGCGGCCCTATGATTCCTAAGGACAACACCTACGCCAACCTGCTGGCGCCCGAGGACTCGACTGACTGGTTGCACGCCGACCCGTGGCGTGTGCTGCGCATTCAGGCCGAGTTTGTCGATGGCTTCGGCGCGCTTGCCGAGCTCGGGCCCGCGGTGACCATCTTCGGCAGTGCCCGCACGCCCAAGACCGATCCGCTCTACAAGGCGGCGCGCACGGTCGGCCGCAAGATCGCGCAGCGCGGCGTGGCGGTTATCACCGGCGGTGGTCCTGGCATTATGGAGGCGGCCAACAGGGGAGCGGCGAGCGCCAACGGCAAGTCGGTCGGCTTGGGTATTGAGCTTCCGCACGAGCATGGGCTCAACAAATACGTGAACCTCGGCATGGACTTCCGTTACTTCTTTGTGCGCAAGACCATGTTTGTCAAATACAGCTCGGGCGCCATCGTGTTTCCCGGTGGCTTTGGTACGCTCGACGAGATGTTTGAGGTGCTTACGCTGGTGCAGACGCACAAGGTCAAGCGCATGCCGCTTGTTTTGGTGGGCAGCGAATACTGGCAGGGCCTATTCGACTGGCTCAACGGCCCGGTGATGGATGCCGGCATGATCAGCCCACTCGATCCAGACCTCGTCCACATCACCGATGACCTCAACGAGGCCGTCGATATTGTCCTGAGCGGGCTGATGTAGGGTAGGTAAAATGGGACGGGGCTAAAAAGACTGGTCTGAAACGTTTGATATCAGTCTTTTTGGCCCCGTCCCAAATGAACTGCTTCCAAGTTGCGGTGGAATAGGGATTGATTTGCGGTTGATAAGCCAAAAACAGTCCCTATTCCACCGCAAGTGGTAAAGGTGCCCCTAGTGGATGGGCTGGTAGCGGGGACAGTAGCTGATGGCGATGGCGTCGACGCCTACGTGGGTGGCGATGGTGCAGCCGATGGGGCCGGTGCCGGCGTCTACGTAGTTCTGGCCTGCGAGCGCTTGGTTGACGAGCTCCTGCTCCTCGGCGGCGCCGGTCGTGAGCACACGTACGCTGGAGCCCGGGTGCTCGGCCAAAAATGCGAGGCAATCTGCCATGGTGTTGGTGACGATGCGCTTGGCGCCACGACCCTTTTTGATCGCCTTGATCTCGCCCGATTTCCACTCCGGCGAAACGGCCAGGCGAATATTGAGCATCTGCGTGAGCTGGCCGGCGAGCTTGGGCGCGCGGCCGTTCTTAACGAGGTTCTCGAGCGTGCGGGGAATCAGCAGCAGATGGGCGTCGGGCAGCGTCGCGCGGATCTGCGCTTCGGTCTCGTCCAGGCTGCGGCCGTCCTCACGCATGGCCAGCGCGTACTCCACCAGCAGGCCCTCGGCACCCGAGCCGGTGCGCGAATCGATGCAGCGCACGTCGAGCTCGTGCGCTTCGGCCGTCAGGCTGGCGTTGGCATAGCAGGCGGACCACTCACTGCACAGTGAGATAAAGATGGCGCTATCGTGGCCGTCGGCGCGCACGCGGTCAAAGAGTGCCTTGAACTCGCCGGCGCTTGGCTGCGAGGTGTGCGGCAGCTGCTTGGATCCGGCCATGCGGGCGACGTATTCCTCGGCGGTAATCTGCACCTGGTCGAGCAGGTCTTCGCCTTCGATAATCACATGAAGTGGAATCACGTAAATGCCGAGCTCTTGGGCGCGGGCGGGGGAGATGTCCGACGTGGAGTCGGTTATGATGGCAAAAGACATAATTGCACCTTTCGTTGGGGCGCTTGCGCGCCGCCTTCTGAGAGCAAAGTGCGACAAGTATAGTAGAGTCGCTCCACATTGCTAGGTTCAATTGTTGAATAGTCAACAGTTTGAAGTGTCGGTGTGGAAATCGTCAACTGGGGAAGAGGGATGTCGATGGAGGCGCTGGAGATATGCAAGCGGCCGGTCGTGCTGTTTGATTTTGACGGCACGGTGGCCGATACGGGCCGGGCGGTGATGACCTCGACGCGTAAAACGCTGGCTGCGCGCGGGTTTTCTGAGGCGCAGATGGGTGACCTGCGCCGCATGATCGGGCCTCCGTTGTGGAAGAGCTTCCACGACTTTTACGGCTTCTCGCGCGAGGAGTCGCTTGTGGTGGCCGACGAGTACCGTGCCTTTTTTGATGAGCTGGGACCGGAAGAGTACCCCGTATTCGATGGAATTCCCGAACTGCTCGATGGCCTGGCCGCCCAGGGGCATCACTTGGCCGTGGCGACGTCGCGCATGGAGGCAAAGTGCATCGACATGGTGGGCGAGCTGGGGCTTTCGCAGTTTGAGGCGGTGGTCGGTATGAATCCGCCGCAGGGGCGCGAGACCAAGGCCGATTCGGTTCGCGATGCCCTGGCGGCGCTCGGCGCGACGGCGGACGATGCCGTGATGATCGGCGATCGCTTTAACGATGTGGAGGGCGCGCACGCAAGGGGCGTGCCGTGCATTGGCATCTATTCGGGTGCGGCGGTGCCGGGCGAGCACGAGGCGGCGGGTGCCGATGCAGTGGTGCACTCGGTGGCCGAGCTTGCTAAACTTTTCGCCATCTAATGACGTTATGCGAGGGGCGGGTGTGGCCGTCGCTCATTGGTAAGGAGGTCGTCCATGAATCAGGTGGAGCAGAGCGTTACCGAGTATGTCGACGAGATCTGGGAAGATGTCGTTGCCGATATCGAGCGGCTGGTGAGCTATCCGTCCGTGGCCGTTGCTGCCCATGCGGAGCCCGGTGCGCCGTTTGGCCGCCCGGTCCGTGATGCGCTCGATTGTGCGCTCGGCATTGCGCAAAAGCTCGGCTACCAGACGAGCGACGACGAGGGCTATGTGGGCATCGCCGACATTCCCGGCCGCGGCGATAAGCAGCTTGCGACCATCTGCCATGTGGATGTGGTGCCCGCCGGTCCCGGTTGGAATACCGACCCGTTTGCGATGGAGCGCCGCGAGGGCTGGCTGCTCGGTCGTGGCGTGATCGACGACAAGGGCCCGGCCGTGTTGTCGCTCTACGCCGGTGCCTACCTGATCAAGCACGGCATTGTGCCGCGCTATACCTTCCGCGCGCTGCTGGGCTGCGATGAGGAAGTGGGCATGTCCGACGTTCACCATTATCTGGAGAACCACGCAGACCCCGACTTTTTGTTTACGCCCGATGCCGAGTTCCCGGTCTGCAATGCCGAGAAGGGCCAGTTTGGGGCGACGTTTGTGAGCTCCAAGATCGACGGCGGGCGCATCGTATCGTGGAGCGGTGCCGAGGCGAGCAACGCCATTCCGTCGCAGTCTATCTGCGAGCTCGCGATTGCCGCCGATGAGCTGCCGGCGCCCGTTGAGAACGCCGACCGCCTGGAGATCACGGCGCTCGATAACGGGCATGCGCGGATTTTCGCCCACGGTATTGGCGGTCACGCTTCGATGCCTGAGGGAACGATCAATGCCGTCGGCCTCATCGTGGCGTATCTGCGCGAGGCCGAGGACGCGTTTGGCGCACGCGACGAGCGCCTGCTGACGCCCGCCGAGCACGAGTTTGTCAAGTTTCTGACCTTTGTACATGCGGATGCCTATGGCCACGGCCTGGGTATCGACGCGACGAGCCCGGCGTTTGGCCCGCTCACGTGCAACCCCGGTGTTATCCGTGTGATGGATGGCCATATTGAGCAGGTCATCGACGTACGTTTCCCCGACAGCACGAGCGCCGATACCATCTGCGAGCAGCTCGAGCCGCTCGTGGGCCGCTTTGGCGTGACGTGCCGTGTGGGTCGTGCAAAGGTGCCGTTCTCGGTGTCCGCCGACGATCCGGCCGTGAAGGCGCTTATTGATACCTATAACGAGTTTACGGGCAAGCATGCCGAGCCCTTTGCCATGGGCGGCGGCACGTACGCGCGCAACTTTGCCCGCGCCGTGTCGTTTGGTCCCGAGGAAACCGGCCTGGAGCTGCCCGTATGGGGCGGCCAGATGCACGGCCCCAACGAGTGTGCCAACGAGGAACAGCTCAAGCAGGCGCTCAAGATCTATATTGTTGCGATCCTCCGTTTGAATGAATTAGAGCTTTAAGGTTACGCGGTTTCCTAATCTAAGTTGCGATGGAATAGTTCCTAGAATGGGCCATTTGATGGCCAAGCAGGAACTATTTCACCGCAACTTTGTTTTTATTGGTGTAAAAGGCGGGCCATGCTTGGGGGCGGGTTTGTTATTCGTTTGTAAAGCCGAGTCGCGCTTGCGGTAAGGGTCTATCAAATGCCCGTAAGAAACCGTAGTTGGCGCGGGCACCGCCCGATCGAGGCCGTATCTTTCCAAACAGCAAAGCGGGCAGGGTGCCCGCGAGTCGCATGTATGAAAGGAAGATTATGCTCGATCAGGCTTATTCTCGTCGTCAGTTCCTCGGCCTCGCTGGTGGTCTTGCCAGCTTCGTGGGCCTCGGCCTCGTTGGTTGCGGCGGCGCAGGCGCTTCCAACGCCGCCGACAAGGGCAGCGCCGCTGCCGAGTCCGTCTCCGGCGAGGTGACCTACGACGGCGCCTCCTCGTTCCAGGCTCTCGTCGAGGCCGCTGCCGAGAAGTTCATGGACGCCAACCCGGACGTCTCCGTCTCTGGCTCGGGCAACGGTTCGGGCAAGGGCCTGACCGCCGTTGCCGCCGGTACCGTCACCATCGGTAACTCCGACGTCTTCGCCGAGACCAAGCTCGAGGCCGACCAGGTCAAGAACCTCGTCGACCACGAGGTCGCCGTCGTGGGCATGGGTCCCGTCGTCTCCAAGAACGTGAAGGTCGACGACTTGTCCCTCGAGCAGCTCAAGGGCATCTTCTCCGGCCAGATCACCAACTGGAAGGAGGTCGGCGGCGACGACGCCACCATCGTCGTTCTCAACCGCAAGGCCGGCTCCGGCACCCGCGCCACCTTCGAGGCCGCCGTCTTTGGTGACGAGGCCGTCGACTTTAAGGGCGACGCCGAGCTCGACAAGTCCGGCGACGTCCAGACTCAGATGGCCAGCACCGACAACGCCATCTCCTACCTCGACTTCTCGCACTTCGACGACTCCAAGTTTAACGCCATCAAGATCGAGGGCGTGGAGCCCAAGAGCGCAAACGTCACCGACGACTCCTTTAAGATCTGGGCGACCGAGCACATGTACTGCGCAAAGGACGCCGACGATGCCACCAAGGCCTTCCTGGAGTTCATGCTTTCCGACGACGTCCAGGGCAGACTTGTCGAGGAGCAGGGCTTTATCCCCGTCTCTGCCATGAAGGTCGTCAAGGACGCCAGCGGCAAGGTCTCCGCTAAATAAGTAATCGCCCCGGAAAGGTTTGCAATGGCAAAACAGCTGCCAAAGCGCGACCTTGAGAACGTGGGCCTGGGCGTCACGGGCGCGTGCGTAGCGCTCGTGACGCTTGTCGTTGCCGCGCTCATCTTTATGGTCGCCCAAAAGGGCCTCTCGGCTTTTCTCAAGGACGGCGTTTCGGTCGTCGAGTTCTTTACCGGCACCAAGTGGGACCTGGCCAACACGGCCAAAAACGGCCTGCCCTATACCGGCGCCCTGCCCCTGATCGTCACCTCGTTTGCGGTCATGGTGCTCTCCACGCTTATCGCGCTGCCCATCGCCATCGGCTCTGCTATCTTTGCGGTCGAGATTAGCCCTAAGTTTGGCTCCAAGGTGTTTCAGCCGCTTATTGAGCTTTTGACCGGCATTCCCTCGGTCGTCTTTGGCCTGGTCGGCTTTCACGTGGTCGTCGGTCTTATGAAGAGCGTTTTCCACGTGAGCACGGGCCTGGGCATCTTGCCCGGCGCCATTGTGCTGGCCGTCATGATCTTGCCGACGATGACCACCCTTTCGGTCGATGGCCTGCGTGCCGTGCCCGATAGCTACCGTCAGGGTTCGCTCGCGCTGGGCTACACCCGCTGGCAGACCATCTGGCACGTGGTACTCAAATCCGCCATGCCGTCGCTCATGACCGCGGTCATCCTTGGCATGACCCGTGCCTTTGGCGAGACGCTCGCCGTGCGCATGGTTATCGGCGGCATCGAGGCCATGCCGACGTCGTTGCTGTCGCCGGCCTCCACCATCACCACCACGCTCACCACGTCCATGGCGGTCTATGCCGAGGGCTCGGCCCAAGACGATGTCCTGTGGGCGCTCGGTCTGCTGCTGATGGGCATGAGCCTCATCTTTATCCTGATCATCCACCTTATCGGCCGCAAGGGGGCGAAGGCTCGTGGCTAGCACGCGCATTCATATCGACGAGGCGAGACTCAGGCGCGTCCAAAAGCAGGACCGCATCGCCACGGGCGTGCTGACGGCAATCGTCGCCATCGTCATGCTCATCGTCGTCTCCATGGTGGCCTATATTCTGTTCGAGGGCATCTCGACGCTGTTCCAGCCGGGCTTTCTCACGCAGCCCGCGCGCGCCAACGGAACCCAGGGCGGCGTGCTCTATCAGCTGTTCGACTCGTTCTATCTGCTGTTGATCACCCTAGGTATCTCGGTGCCCATCAGCTTGGGCGGCGCGGTCTTCCTGGTTGAGTACGCGCCGGACGGCCCCATCCGCGACATCGCCTCCACCGCCATCGAGACGCTGTCCTCGCTGCCTTCCATCGTCGTCGGCATGTTCGGCTTTCTGGTCTTCTCGGTGCAGCTGGGCTGGAAGTACTCCATCATCTCCGGCGCCGTCGCGCTCACCATGTTCAACATCCCCATCCTGGTGCGCGTGATCCAGCAGGCGCTCGAGGACGTGCCGCAGGCCCAGCGCGATGCGTGCCTGGCCATGGGCCTCACCCGCTGGGAGGCCACGCTGCACATCCTGATCCCCGAGGCCATGCCCGCCATCGTGACCGGTATCGTGCTTTCGGCCGGCCGCGTGTTTGGCGAGGCCGCGGCGCTGCTCTTTACCTCGGGCATGAGCTCGCCGGTGCGTCTGAACTTCTTGAGCTTTAACCTGTCGAGTCCCACTTGCGCCTGGAACGTGTTCCGCCCCGGTGAGTCGCTCGCCGTGCACATCTATAAGATCTACGGCGAGGGCAGCCCCGAGGCACAGCAGATTGTTTGGGGCACCGCGGCACTGCTGATGATCTGCGTGCTGCTGTTTAACGTAGTCGCCCGTATCGTGGGCAAGCAACTGGCAAGGAGGATGACGGCCGAATGAGCGAGATAAATGAAACGCCCGCAACCGAGGCGGCCGCGTCCGAGACCCAGGACTTTTTGTCGAGCGTGGGGGAGAGCGAGAAGCGCGTGCGCGTAAGCGGCAAAGCCGTGAGCGACAAGGTCGTGCTTTCCACCAAGGACGTCAACGTTTACTATGGCGACCACCATGCGCTGCACGATACGTCGCTCGGCTTTCACAAGGGCGAGATCACGGCGCTCATCGGGCCTTCGGGCTGCGGTAAGTCGACCTTTTTGCGCAGCCTCAACCTTATGAATCGCGAGATTCGCGGCTGCCGCGTGGAGGGCGAGATCAACTATCGCGGGCGCAACGTGAACACCAAGACCGAGAACACCTACGAGCTGCGTCGCTCCATTGGCATGGTGTTCCAGCAGCCCAACCCCTTTCGCAAGTCCATTCGCGACAACATCACGTTTGCGCCCAAACGCCACGGCATTACTGACCGCGACGAGCTCGATCGCATGGTCGAGGAAAGCCTGCGCGGCGCGGCGCTGTGGGACGAGGTCAAGGACAAGCTCGACAAGAGCGCCTACGCGCTTTCGGGCGGCCAGCAGCAACGCCTGTGCATTGCGCGCACGCTGGCGCTCAATCCCGATGTGATTCTGTTTGACGAGCCCTGCTCGGCGCTCGACCCCATCTCGACGCTGGCAATCGAGGACCTGATGTCATCGATTGTTGCCGATCGCGCCATCGTCATCGTGACGCACAACATGGAGCAGGCGGCGCGCGTGTCCAACCGCACGGCGTTTTTCTACATGGGCGATATGGTCGAGTACGACGAGACCGACGAGATTTTCCAACGGCCCAAGGATAAGCGGCTGAATGATTACCTCACCGGCATGTTCTCCTAGTCCGGGACATGCTTGAGGCCCGCGGCGGCCATGGTTGCCGCGGGACTGATTGGAGAGGCGGGCCATCTCTTGCGGGAGATGGCCCGCCTTTTTGTGTCGTGTGCGGCCGTCGACCTACCAAAAAGGGACAGGTTTATTTTGGCAGGTTTAACGTTTTACCACGGAGTGCCCTTGGACTACACTGACGTTTGCCCAGATAAAACCTGCCAAAATAAACCTGTCCCTTTTTGGTAGGTTTTGGGGTGGGGCTCGCTGCTATCATGGACAACGTTGAATTTCTACAAAGGAGCAGGGCATATGGCGATTCTTTTGGGATGCGATTCCGTCAGCCTAGAGTTTCCCACCAAGCATATTTTCGATAGCGTGACGCTTGGCGTGGACGAGGGCGACCGCATTGGCATCGTCGGTAAAAACGGCGACGGCAAGTCGACGCTGCTGAGTGTGCTCGCCGGCACACTGGAGCCCGACGACGGCCGCGTGACGCATCGCCGCGACACGACGATCGGATTGCTCGGCCAAAAGGACAATCTGGTCGATACCGACACCGTGCATCATGCCGTCGTCGGCGACACGCCCGAGTACGAATGGGCCTCGAGCCCGCGTACGCGCCAGATCCTGGCCGGCCTTATTAGCGATGTGCCCTGGGAGGGCACGGTGGGCGAGCTTTCGGGCGGTCAGCGCCGCCGCGTGGACCTCGCGCGCCTGCTGATCGGCGACTACGATGTGCTCATGCTCGACGAGCCCACCAACCACCTGGACATGCGCACCATCAACTGGCTCGCGCGCCACTTAAAGGCCCGCTGGCAGCGCGGCCAGGGCGCCATGCTCGTGGTCACGCACGACCGTTGGTTCTTGGACGAGGTCTGCACCAGCATGTGGGAGGTCCACGACGGCCAGGTCGATCCCTTCGAGGGCGGCTACTCCGCGTATATCCTTCAGCGCGTAGAGCGCGACCGCATGGCCGCCGTTACCGAGGAGCGCCGTCGCAACATGGCGCGCAAGGAGCTCGCGTGGCTGAGCCGCGGCGCACAGGCGCGCTCCACCAAGCCCAAGTTTCGTGTGGAGGCCGCTCGCGAGCTCATCGCCGACGTGCCGCCCGTGCGCGACGAGCTGGAGCTCAAGCGCCTGGCGGTGAGTCGCCTGGGCAAGCAGGTTATCGACGTGGTCGACGTGGACGCCGGCTATGCCGATACCGACGGCGCGCCCAAGCAAGTGCTCTCCGACGTGACCTGGCTCATTGGTGCGGGCGACCGCTATGGTCTTTTGGGCGAGAACGGCGCCGGCAAGTCCACACTGCTCGATGTGATTCAGGGCAAGATCGCGCCCCTGCGCGGCCGCGTGAAGATTGGCCAGACGGTGCGCTTTGGCGTGCTGTCGCAGCAGCTCGAGGAGCTCGAGCCCTACATGGGCGACACGATCCGCGAGGTGCTCAGCAACTACAAGAAGTACTACGTTATCGATGGCAAGGAGACCTCGCCCGAGAAGCTCTGCGAGCGTCTGGGCTTTACGACGCAGCAGCTCTGGAGTCGTATCGGCGATCTTTCGGGCGGACAGCGCCGTCGCCTATCGCTGCTGCTGACGATCTTGGACGAGCCCAATGTGCTCATCCTGGACGAGCCCGGCAACGACCTGGATACCGACATGCTGGCGATTGTCGAGGACCTGCTCGATGGTTGGCCCGGCACGTTGATTCTGGTAACGCATGACCGCTTTTTGATGGAGCGCGTGACCGACCAGCAGTGGGCGCTGCTCGACGGCCACCTGACGCATATGCCCGGCGGCGTCGACCAGTACCTGCGCCTGTGCAACGCCACCGCCGAGGGCGAGCCCGTGGGTGCGCCGAGCGCCAAGACCGGCACGTTTGACACCGGTGCCGCGGCAGCTGCGGCCGAAAAGCCCAAGGCGAGCGGTCAGCCCAATGGCCTTTCCAACGCCGAGCGCCAGAAGCTCCGCCGCGAGGTGAGCTCGCTCGAGCGCAAGATGGAGACGCAGCGCGCTCGCGTGGAGGAGGCCGAGGCCGCGATGGCTCAGGTCGACCCCACCAACTACACGGCGCTGGGCGAGCAACAGGCAAAGATCGACGAGGCTCACGCCGCTATGGACGAGCTGGAGATGGCGTGGCTCGAGGCAAGCGAGAAGCTCGAGGGCGAGGAGTAGACGAGGATGATCAAAGCCGCGTTTTTCGATATCGACGGCACGCTATTGAGCTTTAAGACGCACCGGATTCCGGCGTCGGCGCAGCAAGTGCTCGACAGCTTTCACGAGCAGGGGATTGCGTGCGTGATCGCCACGGGCCGTCCGACCTACCAGATGCCCGATTGGCTGTTCGATCTTGGTTGGGATGCGTATATTACGCTTTCGGGCCAGCACTGCTTTGATGCCGAGGGCATTTACCGCAGCTGCCCGATTGATCCGGACGACGTTGCGGTGATTGTGGACCAGGTGGCGCAGGGGCGCTATGACTCACTGTGCATGCAGGGCGAGAACTCGTTTGTGAACCGCCTGTCCGAGCGCGTGGTGACGGCCGGCAACAACGCGGGAATCGTCTACCACGAGGAGCCGTTTGAGCACGCTTTCGATGCGCCGGTTTACCAGTTTTGCGCCTTTGTGGATCCGGCCGACGAGCATATAGTGACCGATGCCGTGTCGCATTCGCTCACCACGCGCTGGTGCGACCTGTTCTGCGATATTATTCCGGCAGACGGCGGCAAGGACCTGGGCGTAGCGGCGACGCTTGAGCGCCTGGGTATCGACGCGAGCGAGGCGATCGCCTTTGGCGACGGCGAGAACGACCTGTCGATGTTTGCCTCCGTGGGTACGAGCGTGGCCATGGGCAACGCGCAAGACACGGTAAAGGCTGCGGCGAGCTACGTGACGACCGCCGTGGACGACGACGGAATTTACAACGCCGCAAAGCACTTTGGGCTGCTATAGCTGCGGCTCGGCACTTGGGGACGTTCCTTTTCTGCCGGCAGTTGGGGACGCCCCTTGCGCGTGGTGTGCCGCGTCGCCCGGCCGGAAAGCCACGTATGCTACAGGTTCTTGACACCCATCGCGCGCATGGCGTTCAGGATGGCGATGATCGCCACGCCTACGTCGCCGAACACGGCGAGCCACATGTTGGCAATGCCCAGTGCCGCAAGTACCAGAATCAGCATCTTAATACCCAGTGCAAAGATGATGTTCTGCCAAACAATCGTCATGGTCTTGCGAGCCACGCGGATTGCACGGGAAATGTTGGACGGCTTGTCGTCCATGAGTACAACGTCGGCGGCCTCAATCGCGGCGTCGGAGCCCATGGCGCCCATGGCAATGCCCACATCGGCACGGGTGAGCACGGGCGCATCGTTGATACCGTCGCCCACAAAGGCGAGCTTGCCCTTGCCCGATTCGGTCGCCAGCAATACCTCGACGCGCTCGACCTTGTCTCCTGGCAGAAGCTGCGCGTGGAACTCATCGACTCCCAGCTGATTGGCCACGGCGGCGGCCACTTCCTCGCGGTCTCCCGTGAGCATGACGGTGCGCTTGACGCCGGCGGCGTGCAGCTCGCGAATCGTTTGCTCGGCATCGGCTTTGACGGTGTCGGCAATTACGATGTGACCGGCATAGACGCCATCGACCAGCACATGGAGGATAGTGCCGACGACCTCACAGTCCGGTGTTTCAACGCCGGACGCGGCGAGCATCTTGGCGTTGCCGACGACGACGTGCTTGCCGTCGATGTTCGCCGTCACGCCGTGGCCCGCGTCGTTGGCGGATTCGCATACACGCTTGGGGTCGAGTTGGCCCTGGAAGGCGGCGCGCACCGACTGCGCGATGGGGTGGTCGGAGAACGACTCGGCGAGGGCTGCGACTTCAAGCAGCGATTGCTCGGTATAGCCGCCCTCGGGGTGCACCGCGACGACCGAGAACGTGCCGTTGGTGAGCGTGCCGGTTTTGTCGAAGACGACGGTATCCACATCGGCGAGCGCCTCGAGGTAGTTGGAGCCCTTGATGAGAACTCCCAGCTTGGACGCGCCGCCGATGCCGCCAAAGAAGCTCAGCGGCACGCTAATTACGAGTGCGCACGGGCAGCTGACGACGAGGAAGGTCAGGCCGCGCAGGATCCAATCGGACCAAGCACCGGTCACTAGGCCGCCGCCGAGCGCGAGCACCGCTGCCGCGCCGGTGACGGCGGGCGTGTAGACGCGGGCGAACCGTGTGATGAAGTTTTCGGTGCGTGCCTTCTTTTCGCTGGCATTCTCCACGAGCTCCAGGACGCGCGCGACGGTGGACTCGCCAAAGGGTTTGGTGGTGCGTACGCGGATAAGGCCCGTCATGTTGATGCAGCCGCTTATGATATCGTCGCCGGTCTTGGCGGTACGGGGGACTGACTCGCCGGTGAGGGCGGCGGTGTCGAGCTGTGTTACGCCCTCGACGATAACGCCGTCGATGGGCACGCGCTCGCCGGGCTTGATGACAATGACGGTGCCGACGGCGATGTCATCGGGAAAGACCTGCTCGAGCGTGCCGTCAGCCTGCTCAACGTTGGCGTAATCGGGCGCGATGTCCATCATGGCGCTGATCGATTTGCGGCTCTTGCCCACGGCATAGGCCTGGAACAGCTCGCCGACCTGGTAGAACAGCATAACGGCGGCGCCTTCGGCCATGTGCGGGTCGGTATCGGGGAAGAGCACCGTGGCAAACGCGCCGATGGTCGCGACGGCCATGAGAAAGCTCTCGTCGAACGCCTTGCCGCGGCGGATGTTGCTGAATGCCTTTTGGAGCACGTCGTAGCCGGCAATCAAAAACGGCACGAGGAACAGCACAAAGCTGGCGTAGATGTTGCCGGGCTCTCCAAATGCGATAGTGAGGGCGCCGAGCTCATCGAGGGCGTACACCACGACAAAAATACCCAGCGCTACCAGGATGCGGTTGCGTTTATGCTCGAGTGACTCTTTTTTCTTGCGCTTCTTCTTTTTCTTCTTGGGGTCGGCGGTTGCCATGACTCGTATCCTTCCATTTGAATGTATGAACACTCGCTCATGTAATTTCGCGAGCAAAGGCCGCGGCAAGCGCGGCCTTGCGTATCAGCGTATGCGCAGGCTAGAGAATGATCTCGCAGTCCGGCTCAGCGTCGGCGGTGAACTCCACGACGCGATCAAGGACCTCGTCGAACTCAGCGTCGTCGGCCTCAAGCGTCAGCTTCTGGGTCATAAAGTTGACCGAAACGGATTTGACGCCCTCGAGCTTGGCGAGTTCGTCCTGAAGCTTACGCGCGCAGTTGGCGCAGTCGATCTCGTCGAGCTTGAACTGCTTTTTCATGATGGGTTCCTTTCCCTGTATTTGCGGCTTGGGTGCAGACCGCGCTGGTACCGTGGTTGGTCGCTATTCGCAGATGTGGCTCATGCCTTGGTTGAGCATGGTGTAGACATGATCGTCGGCGAGCGAGTAGAGGATATTGCGCCCGTCGCGCCGGAATTTAACCAGGTGCGACTGTTTGAGCGTGCGCAGCTGGTGCGACACCGCGGACTGCGAGGTCGCAGTCGCCTCGGCGATGTCTGCCACGCAGAGCTCGCGGCCCATGAGAGCGTAGAGGATCTTGATACGCGTGGTGTCGCTGAAAACCTTGAACAAGTCGGCAAGGTCGTACAGCAGCTCCTCGTCGGGAAGGTCCTCGGGCGAGCAAGTGGTGGGGATGTCGGGCACGATGGTGGTGTCGATGTCGGTCCTTATTTCATCGGCGTGTTCGCTCATTGCAATATCCTTTCATATGAACATGTGCTCATATAACTTACTTCCGAGTATATGAGCGCATGTTCATATGTCAATATAATTTGCGAAATTTTTTGCTGTCGATTGGCCCCAGAGGCGGCTAAGGGCATTGGTTGGTGCTGATAAGGCCGCCGATGCCAACGTGGGTACCCTAGCGACGTGCAAAAACGGGAGTTTTCAGCATCGACGAGGGGTTATTTATTGCATGATACGGCGTCGTTTGCCGCCACAGGGCTTTACTGGAGTGCAAATGGCAATAGATATTCCTCAGCTGTTGCCTAACTTACATCGAAAACAGCGGCTTCGGTGCAAAATGGGGCAATTCGGCCGCCCTCGGATACTCGGCTCTGCTGAAAACTCCCGTTTTTGCACGTCGCCGGGGTACCCACCCTGTCAGTCCGCCTCTGTTCTGGCCCCGTACACCCTGCCTTCGGGTGTGGAGGTGCTTGTTTGGGCGAACTCCGGGCAATCCAGCTCGATGACTTGCATGTCGTCGATGGCCGGGACATTGTTGATCGTCGGGTCGTCCAGCGAGATGCCCTCGAGCACTGCGCGCTCGAGCTCAAGTGCATTACCCTGCGCTGCGTCTTGACGGAGGAGCTCCTCAATACGCTTCTTTTCCTCGATAAATCTCCTGAGCACAAATTGTCGCAGCTCTTCTTGCTTGATTGCGAAATCTTTGGGCAGGCGCGATGGGCGAATGCCCTCCTTTCGCTGGATTGCCTCCATAACCCTGGCGAAGGCGCTGGCGTGCATAAAGGAATAGCGACTGACGGTAATGATTCCGTAGCCCATGGACGCCAGCGCGTTCTTGCGCTCTTCGTCAATGGCGCGGTCTTCTTCGGCATCGTGCTGAAATCCGTTGTATTCGATGTCGGTTCGGGACCGCTTGAGATATGCATCCATATAGAACTTTTCGCGCCGCGTGAGATTCTTTGCAGCAGCTGTGACCTTTACTTCGTAGTCGGTCTCGATCTCGCTAATGCCAAGACCGCCCTCGCGCCTGGGTAGCGTGAGCATCATGACAAACGCCGTTTCCATCGGCGATCGGCATCCGTCCCGCACGCATTGGATGGCTTTTCGGGCAAGTTCGAGGCCCTTGCAGTCGATGAGGGAGTTAAAGAAATGTTTAAGGCTCGAAGTCGAGGTGAGCGCGAAGCGCTCAGTATAGGATGTCGAGGCATCGTGCCCAAGGGAATAGGCTCCGCACAGTTCGAAGTAGTACTCCACAAGTTCTCGAAAGGGAAGATAGGTTGCGGCCTGAAGCGCACAGAGTTCGACGCCGACAATATAGATGTCGTCGGCAAGCTTGATAAAGCGCGAGCCCGCGAATCGCTTGGATGATACGTGGCACTTGCAGCCCGTCATGCTGCGCACGTTTGCGCGCTCGAACACCGTTGTATCGAGCGGGGCATCGTTATCCAGAGCGACGTTGTGCCTGGCGAGCCAGTCGGCGGCAGAGTCGAGCAGCTCCTTGCTGGGGCGCGCCCCGTAGATCTTGGCAGGGCTGCAGGGCTCGGTGCCAATTGCGGATACCGAGTATGCGGCTTGGTAGACCGCTTTTGCCGTGTTATGTGAAAGCACGATACTCATACAGATAGCATGGCAGACCAGGCGGCGGGGTTCGCAATGAACGCCAAGGTAAAATGTCGCGGCATAACAAAAGCTGTCCAAGCGCTTGACGCCAATGATGGAGAAAGATGCTATTTGGAGCATTGTCGCAGCTCGCTGACTACGCAGACCTCCACAACTGATGCTGGTCAGCATCGTTTTGATGCAAAGGCGGCGTCAACAAAAATGTGCAATTTGGCTTGAACATGCGCAGATGAAGTCCTTGGTTATGCGGCGGCTAGACATCGGGGGCTGGAGGGCCATGTTGTACGGCGCGAAAAACAGGTCGATATCCGCTTGGATATCGACCCGTATTGCGTCGCTTGAGAGGGGCGCCTCGGCGTGTCGCTTTTGCGCGGGGCGCTATGGTCCGGCAAGTATTGCTCGCGAATGGCGCCTCTGCTTGGCAATCTACTTGGCAAACAGGTTCTTGAGGTTGAACTCGGCCTGCACCGTCCGGAGCATGAGGTCGGTGTCGTCGAGGCCCAGGTGCTGCTCGTTGGCGTCGGGCGCGAGGGTGCCGCGACGGCGTGCCCAGTTCTCGAGCGCGGCGGGTGCGGATTCGCGGGGGAGCGAGCGCACGTCGGCGTCCAGGCTGCGGCAGATCTGGCGCGAGTCGATGACGATAATCTTGCCGGCTCGGCGCGCCTCGGCATAGCCGTCCAGATGGATCTTGAACCAGCTGTCCTCAAAGGCGGCGTTGTGCGCCATGTACGGGTATTTCTTCATGAGCTTGAGCAGCTGCTTTTGCAGCTCCTTGTTCTCGCGGAAGGGCGTTTTGCCGTCGATGTCGTCCCAGGTGATGTGGTGGATATTCGACAGCGGCACATCTTCGCCGCGGTAGATATCGGGCAGGCCGCAGTAGTGTGCCTCGGCGTCGTGCGGGACGGCGTCGCTGGTGAGCTCCATGATCTCCCAGCCCACGTTGATGATGTAGCCGCGCTCGGGTGCACGGCCGGTGGTCTCGATGTCGATGCCGAGCACCGTGCCCTGGATGGGCTTGCGGGCGTACGCCACGCCGAGCGCATCGCGGTCGCCGCGGATCTCGCGCATGACGGACGCGGCGGTGCGCTTTTGCATCTTGCCGATGGCGGCGCAGGTATCGGCGTCGGACAGGCCGCGCGAAAGCGTCGCGGGCGTCACGTTGCGCAGGCGCGCCTCGCCAATCTGGTCGCATAGGTCGCGGTTGCGGTCGGCCAGGTCGCGCACGGTGGCAAAGTCGAAGCCAGGGTCGCCCTCGGCGGTAAAGTACTCGGTCTCGAGCACCTTGAGGGCCTCTTCGCCTTTTTGACGCTCGGACTCCATGGCGGCGTGATCGCCATAGATGAACATGGGGATAAACGGCTGGCGCTCGTATTCGAGTGCTTGCGAAACGTTCATATACTGCTCCTTGGACGGGTCGCGTCGTGCGGCTCGGGGTCATTGAGATGTGGCGAGATGATAGTTTACCACAGGCAACTATTGGCATCACGCCTAGGACAACTACAATACCCTAGTTGACCGCTAGGACTTTTACAATGCTGCCGAAAGACACGAAAGGTTCCATCCGTCATGGATTTGCTGATTGATATTTTGCTCGACGCCGGCAAGGACACGCTCTCGCTGGTGCCGTTCTTGTTGGTGACATATCTGGCCCTCGAGACGCTGGAGCATGTGGCGGGCGATCGCGTCAACGGCGCCATCAAGCGTGCCGGTGCCGCTGGTCCCGTGGTTGGCTCGTTGCTGGGCATGGTGCCGCAGTGTGGCTTTTCGGCGATGGCGGCAACGCTGTACGCCGGTCGCGTCGTGACGTTGGGCACCCTGGTGGCGGTGTTTCTCTCGACCTCCGACGAGATGCTGCCACTGCTACTTGCCGAGCAGGTTCCCGTGCAGACTATGGCGATGCTTTTGGCTTCGAAGGCGCTGATCGCGCTGGTCACGGGCTTTATCGTGGATGCCGCCATTCGCGGCCTGCGTCGCAACGCCCGTGCTCATGCGGCGATCCGCCGTACCGTGTTGGGAACCGCTGCCAATCCGGCGCACGTTAACTGCGCGCATGACGATCACAGCGGCGGTGACATCATCGACGAGGTGGCCGAGGCGGGCGTGAGCGCCGACCACATCCATGAGCTGTGCGAGCGCGATCATTGCGGTTGTGATGAAGACGAGGCCGACCGCGACCACGGACATGGCCACGACCACGGACACGAGTGCGAGCACGAACACCACCACGGTCACTCCCACTCACACAAAGGCGCGCCCGTCCTGTCGATTATCCGCAGCGCGATTTCGCACACCGTACAGGTTTCGGTATTCATTTTCCTGGTGACGCTGGTCCTTGTCGCCGTGCTCGAGACCTTCGGCGAGTCCGCGATCGAGCAGTTCCTGCGCGGCAACGAGACGCTCGCTGTCCTGGGTTCGGCGCTTGTCGGCCTCATTCCCAACTGCTCGGCGAGCGTGGTCATTACGCAGCTGTATCTGGAAGGCGCACTGCAGCTGGCGCCGATGCTCGCCGGCACGCTCATTTCTGCCGGCGTGGGTTACCTGGTACTGTTCCGCACCAACCGCAGCGCCCGCGAAAACGCGGTGTTCCTGGTCATGATGTACGTCATCGGCGCCGGCTGGGGCCTTATCCTTTCCGCCTTTGGCCTCTAAGTAGATGTTTGAGGTATTCCGTAAAAACTGGGGCATGCCTCAAACATCTACCGCCATGACCGGCGTTGGATGCGCGCCAATCGCCAAAGCAAAAAGGTAGATTTTTAGGCATGTCCCAAAAATCTACCTTGGTTAGCGCAGCAGGTCGGTGAGGTTGCGCTTAAAGCGGGCGCGGTCCTCGCTGGTGAAGGCTGCCGGTCCACGGGTGCGACCGCCGGCGCGGCGCACCTTCTTTTCTTCGTGACGAATAAACAACTGCATATCGATGGTGGCTTTGTCGTACACGCGCCCGCGCACGCCGATGGCGGCGGCATCGCGACCGAGCACCATGCTCGCCAGGCCAATGTCCTGTGTCACGACCACATCGCCTGCCTGCAGACGCTCGATAATGGCAAAGTCGGCGCTATCGGCGCCTACGCTCACGTCGAGCGTTGTGACCCAAAAGCCACGCCGCGCGTGCTCGGCATCGCGCGGGTCGTCACGGCGAATGTGCCGCTCCAGGTTTTGCGTGCTGTTGCCGGCGACAACCACGGCAACACCCGCCCGTCGCGCGCAGTCGATCGACTCACGCGTGACCGGGCAGGCGTCGGCATCAATAAACAGCGTTCGCGGCATCTAGTGCACCAGCTTGCCAAAGCGGATAGCACGAATAACCAGCGTCACGCCAAACACCAGGAGCGCAGCGCCGGTAAAGATGACGAGCATCTTTGCCGACCACAGCGGATAGATGAACACGAACACGCCGGCGATGATGGAGAGCGCGCCGCTCAGGATGGCGAGGGCGCGGTTGGAAGAAAGCTCGGACTCCAGAATTGACATGATGCCCTCGACAATCCAGCCAAAGCCGGCCACGACCACCACAAGCGTGCTGAGCGTTGCGGTCGAAAGCGCCTGGTTGCGCAGGATCACCACGCCGCCCAAGATGATGAGCAGGTTGGCGAGGATGCTCGTGACGCGCCAGCCGGCGGGCAGCAGCGGCTCAAAAATGGCGGTGAACAGCCTGACGCCAGCCGTGATCACAAAGTAGAAGCCCAGTACGGTCGTCAAAAAGACGAGGGTCTTAGCGGGTGCAAACAGCAGCGCGATGCCGGCGATGAGCGCGATGACACCCGTGGCGGCGTAGATCCAGCGCACAGCTTTAATAGCCTTGCCTGCCATGCTTTTCTCGTCAAATCCAAACAGACTCGATTGCCGGTCGTCATTCTTAAAGATGCCCATGAGGCCTCCTTTCCGTGCGGCGTAAGCCGCGATCGTTACAACCAGTATCGCCTAAAGGCGCTGGCGTATGGGCCGGGGAGGGCGAAACGCAACTCAAAGGCCCCGATTTGTTTCCGTTGTTCCCCACGTCGCGATTTTCTATTCAACAGGTGTAGAACATTGCAGCTCTGTTCGTTATTGCCTGCGTTTTAGGTTAGATTTTCCTAAGAACAATTGGCTTTTTGGGGGTCCCTATGAACGAAGCAGTTCCCGTGGTGCCGTCGAGCGCCGAGTCGATGGCAAAGCAGGGTTGCGAAAAGCTTGGCTTGGATGCGTTTGATGCGCTGGTCCGTCGCGCCCGCACATGCCGCCGTTTTGACGAGTCCATGCGCGTGCCGCGCGAGTTTTTGCTCGAGCTGGCAGAGCTGGCGCACCTGGTCCCCTGTGGCGCCAATGCTCAGCGCTTGCGTTTTCATGTGGTGAGCGGTGCCGAGGACTGCGCTCGCGTGTTTGACGAGCTTGCATGGGCCGGGGCGCTCAAGGACTGGCCGGGTCCTGTCGAGGGCGAGCGTCCGACCGGCTACATTGCAATTCTTGCCGAGCGCACCGTTCCCGGCAAACCCGCCGCGCCTATCACCGAGGTCGACACGGGCATCGCGGCTCAGACGATGATGCTCGCCGCGCGCAGCGCAACGCCCGAGGTGGCGGCTTGCATGTTCAAGGCCTTTACGCCCCGCGCGATCGATGCGATGGGGCTCGACGGCGACAAGTACGAGCTCAAGCTGATCATGGCTTTTGGCGTGCCGGCCGAGACCCAGGTTATCGACGCGATCGATTCCAACCCCGACGGTTCAATTAATTACTGGCGCGACGAGGCGCAGGTGCATCACGTGCCCAAGCGTCCGCTTGCCGACGTGCTGGTGTAGTTGCGTCGTTGCGGCGCGATCCGGCGGCAAACCACCACAAAGGTGCCTGTCCCCTTTGTGGTGGTGCGAGGGGAGGGCGTGTGTCCGATCTGTATTTGGTTCGGCATGGGCAGACCGAGCTTAACGTGCAGAACATTTTGCAGGGCTGGCAAGACTCGCCGCTCACGGAGCGCGGGCGCGAGCAGGCACTGGCGACGCGCGCGGCGTTTGAGGCGCGCGGCATCTCCTTTGACCACGCGTATTCGTCTCCGTTGGGTCGGGCGCGCCATACGGCCGAGCTGATCGTTGGCGAGGATCTTCCCATAGAGCCGGTCGATGATTTGCGCGAGTGGCGCCTGGGCACGCTGGAGGGTACATCAAATCGCGATATGCCGCCGCAGCCCTGGGGCGATTATCCGGTGGCCTTTGGTGGCGAGTCGGAAGGCGAGCTTCGGGCGCGCATGGTCGCGGCGCTGTCCCGTATTATGGCCCGACCGCTGCACGATCGTGTGCTTGCGGTCTCTCATGGCTCTGCCTGCCAGGAGTTTCTTAGATGCGTGACCGGCGGGGGAGAGCAGCCCGACAACGGTGCCGTGCTTCATTTTGGCTATTGCGACGGGGCGTTTTCGCTCCTTGATTGATAACGAACGAAAGGACCCCTATGAACAAAGATCTGTATCTGGTCCGTCATGGACAGACAATATTCAACCTTAAACGCATTATTCAGGGGTGGAGCGATTCGCCGCTCACGCAGTTGGGCTGCGAGCAGGCGGCGCGTGCCGGCATGTTCTTGCGTGCGCGTGGCGTTGAGCCCGATCACGCCTACACCTCGACGCTGCACCGCACCGAGCAGACTATCGCCAGCCTGTGGCCGGGCCTTGCCTACGAGCGTCTGGATGGCCTGCGCGAGTGGTTCTTTGGCGACTTTGAGGCCGAGCGCGTGATGCTGATGCCCGAGCGTCCGTGGCGTGACTTTTATCGTCAGTTTGGCGGTGAGGGCCAGATGCAGGTACGGGAGCGCATGGTGACGACGTTGACCGATCTTATGCGACGTCCGGACCATTCGTGCGTGCTCGCGGTGAGCCATGCCTCGGCCATCAAGGAGTTTTTGGACCACTCTAGGGGGGCGGCGGCCGACGAGCGCGAGCGCGTGCCGGGCAACTGTTCGGTACTGCACTTTGCGTTTGACGATGCAACCGATACGTTTGAACTGGTCGAAGTCTTTACGCAGGAGGATTACGCGCGTGAGCTGGGGCTAGAGCCGCTCGTGGCGGCAGCGGGCCCGCGGCGTGGGTAGCGCGGGCGCGGCGATGCGGGTCGCCGGCGTAATTGTTTGATGCGAAAGGGGCGGGGATGCATGCACGGGCATTGCATCTCCGCCCCTTGCTTGTTGAGCTGCCGAGTCTTTGTGCTGGGCGTTTAGGCCCCGTTAGAACCGTGCGATCTGGTGAGTGAGCAGACCCGTCGGAACCTGCGGCGCGCCGCCGCTGACCTGCGCGGCGGGGAACAGCACGGCCACGGTAAAGTTGAACGGCTCTTTGCCCGTGTAGGTGCCGGCTGCGCGGGCCTCATCGGCCAGCAACTGCGACGCCCCGGTCAGAGCGGCGGCGTAGGCGGGGTCATCGGCCGGCGCCGGCTCCGGTGCCTGATCGAGCATGGCTCGGATGGCGGCAACAGCGTCCTCGCGCTTGACTTCCCATACGCGATGCGTAATGCCGGCGGGGTCGGTGACGGCATAGAGCGACGCGCCCTCTTTGGCGGCGCCCAGGATGATATCCATGACGGGCGAGGCTTCGTAGGCGAGCGACACGGGGCGCGGCTGCACCTTGAGCTCGGCGATCGCGCGCGCGGCGGCGAGTGCGTCGACGCGCGCGGCGGCGGCCTCGTCGCTACCCGTCAGCACGCCGACCGGGCAAATTGCCACAACGCCCGTCACGCGCCCTGGCTCTCCGGAGCATTCGTACACGTAATACGCCGCACCCGGATCCTTGAGCATGAGCCCATCGGCAATCGCACCGCGCAGGGCTTCGTAGTTACTCAGAATGCTGTCCATCGCAGGCAGCGCCTCGAGCGCACGGTCCTGAGCCGGGCGGATGCAGGGAAACGGAAGAGCTTTCATGGACAGTCCTAACGCGCGAGTCGGTTTGTTCGCGGCTTATTATGCCCCAACTTGGCTATTCGCGCCCCAGAGCGTGTTGTCGGCGAGCGCGATCAGCACCCGCTGGCAGCGAACGATATCGGCATGGGGCACATGCTCGTTTGGCTTATGCGCGAGCGCGAGCGAGCCTGGGCCATAGCTCATACAGTTGCGGTTACCCGTCTTGCCGGCAATGACGGCAGTGTCGGTGTAGCCGGTAAAGAAGCCGACGGTCGTGTCCGCGCCAGTCACGTTATCGGCGGCACGCTTGAGCGCGGCTAGAAGGGGAGAGACCGGATCGCGCTCGATGGCGGGGCGGTCGCCTGTCACGGTATAGCTTCCATGGCAACCGGGGACTGCGGCTTCGGCGCCGGCGATGGCCTGCTCTACCATGCGCGTCGCGGCGGCCGTATCGGTCGGCGGCGTCAAGCGCATATCGACCCAGACCTTGGCGCGGTCGGGCACGACATAGGGGCGATAGCCGCCCTCGATCTGTCCAAACGTGATGGTCGAAGCCCCCAGCTCATCATGCACGGGCAGCGCCGCGAACGCATGGCGCAGCGCACAGACGGCCTCGGCCATGGCGGCGACGGCATCCGCTCCCTTCCAGGGCTGGCTCGCATGCGCCGTGACGCCGGTCATCTCGATCTCGAACCATGTGCGACCCTTGTGCGCCACCTGAATCTGTCCGTCGGTGGGCTCGGTGTCCAGCACCCATTCGCGCGAGCCGACCCAGCCGGCATCGATGGCCGCCTCGGAGCCGCGCATAAAGTCCTCTTCGTCGACCGAGCAAATAAGCGAGAAGCCACGGTGGGGCAGCTCGCCCTTCGCCGCCACGCGCTCGAGTGCGTGGACAAGCGCGGTAATGGCGCAAGCCAGGCCGCCCTTCATGTCGCAGGCTCCCCGGCCATAGAGTTTGTCGTTGCGCACGGTCGCCCCGAGTGGCGGTGTGTCCGCGTTCCAGCCATCTCCTAGGGTGACGGTATCCATATGGCAGATGTAGACGAGTCGCGCCTCGTCGCTCACACCCGGCACGGTGACAATAAGGTTGCGGCGCCCGGAGAGTACTTCGAGCTCTGCAATCTGCACGGCATCGAGCGCAGGACTATCAAGCTGCGCCAGCTGCTGTTCAATGAGCCTCTTAATGAAGTGTTCGATCTCGCCTTCGTAGGCGCCCGGGTCCGAGCTATCAATCTTCACGAGCTCCTGCGTAAGCCGCCAGGCAAAGTTCTCATCAACCATATGCAACCTCACAATCAGTTTGTTTCCAAAACCGATTGTAAGCCACCTGGAAAATTCGCGACGTGTGCGTAGCAGTATTAACCGTTCACAGGCCGAGCCATCGCGTTTGGCGTCCGGGCAGGCTCGCAAACGACGCAATGGGTACGTATCCTTCATGGACGACATGCTGTGCGACATATCTGCCTTTCGGTATCACCGGATACCTCCACAGGTCTTGGCAATAATGCCGGATCTGCCCGATTCTGTGGACGATCCGCGCAGGGAGCATCTTTGTGAGCACCCGCTCGTCAAGTATTTCCTGGGCACTCCGTTACACGTGTTGGCGCAGGGCCTCTGCGGGCGTAAGGGCGGCCGCATTGTCAGGCATGTTTGGAACGGGGAGAGGCCGTTTGGCTCCGTGCGGCAGACAGAGTTTGGCCTTGATGTCGCGTCCCCGCTCTTTACCCTGCTGACCCTGGCTTCCTCGGTCTCAAATGAGCGCCTGATCATGTGCATGTATGAGATGTGCGGCACCTTTGCCGTGTGCAAGATTGCGTCTCAGGTAAAGTCGGCGCTTGAGCAGGCATATGGGGGCCGGTGGGGTGACGCACGGTTGGGCTGGGAAAACGTAAAGGATGCCTCGGGGAATCCAACGGACCTGTGGAAACGACCGCCCTTGATTGAGCTCTCTGAACTAACCGAGTACGTCGATAAGATCCAGGGGCTCCGCGGTGCTAAATCGTTCACGCGTGCCGCGAAATGTATTACGGGGGTTGTGGCATCGCCGCTCGAGGTCCAGGCTTCGATGCTGTTTGGCCTTACGAGGTTGCGCGGCGGCGAAGGGCTGCGCCTTACCAATAACGTTGAGATTCGCATGACGCGCAGCGCCCGCCTGATTTCGGGGCTTGATAGGCGCTACGCCGATATCCTGCTGTCAAATAAGGACGGCAGCAGAGAGTGCCTGGTTGAATGTCAAGGTAAAGCCATTCACGGATCCATAGAATCCAAGATCTCGGACTCCGATCGAACGACGGCCCTTCAAGCGATGGGATATCCTGTCGTTCTGATGACCTATGGTCAGCTGGTCGACTCCGATGCCTTCCGCGTGGTGATGGAACTCATCATGTCCTATCTTGATGTGCCGTTGAAAGACAAGACGCCGCGGCAGCAGGAGCTCGAACGGCGGCTTCGTGAGGAGATTTTTATCGATTGGGCGGGAATGTAGCCGTGCGGGTGGAAAACGGTCGCGTGAGCTAGGGTTTGGTCACGAAAAGGCTTCAGTTGCTCTTTGAAATAGGCTTTAAAAACGCTACCCAGAACAAGTTATTTCGGAAAATGGACAGTCAACTTAAATTTGGCATATAGAGATCGATTTTTACCTACTAAAACCACTGATAAAGGTGTTTATCAAAGCAGGTGTGCTTAGTGATTTGGGTAGTACTGTCTATTATCCGAAAAAACTTATTCTGGGTAGCATTTTCAAAACCAGCCGGAGCAACGAAATCGGCCCCCGTTTCGCGAAAACGGGGGCCGAATGAGCTTCATTGCCTGTCTGGCAGGCTTGGCGCCGACGCTACTTGATCACGCGTACGCGATACATCGACGGAATCTGCTTGAGCGCCTCGATGGTGCTGCTATCTAGGTGCTCGTCCGTGTCGAACATGGTGTAGGCGTTCTCGCCGGCGGACTCGTTGGTCATACGCTGCACGTTGGCGTTGTCCTTGGCCAGGATTGCCGTGATCTGGCCGATCATGTTGGGCACGTTGGCATGCAGGCAGGCGATGCGGCTTGCGGCGCGCGCCTTGCCCATGCTGCAGGCGGGGTAGTTGACGCTGTGCGCGATGTTGCCGTTCTCCAGGTAATCCTTGAGCTCGCTGATGGCCATATCGGCGCAGTTGGCCTCGGCCTCGCCAGTGCCGGCGCCCGAGTGCGTGGTGATAAACGTATTGGGCATCTTGACGGTCTTGGGCGTGGCAAAGTCGCAGCTAAACCAGCTCAGCTTGCCCTCGCGCAGGGCGGCGTCAACGGCGTCCTCGTCAATGATGGTCTCGCGCGCGTAGTTGATGAGCACGGCGCCCGGGGCCAGCAGGTCGATCTGCTCGGTACTGATCATGCCGATGGTGTCGGCCTTGCTGGGCACGTGCACGGTGAGGTAGTCGCAGCCGCGGCAGAGGTCCTCGAGCGTGCCCACGCGCTGCACCTCGCGGCTCAGCACCCACGCGTGCTCGACGGAAATGAACGGATCGTAGCCGTAGACGTCCATGCCCAGGTCGACGCAGGCGTTGGCGACCTTGGAACCCACGTTGCCCAGACCGATGACGCCGATGCGCTTGCCCTTGAGCTCACGGCCCACAAAGGCCTTCTTGGCCTTCTCGGCATCGACCTGAATCTCGGGGTCGTCGGCGTTGTCGCGCACCCAGTTCATCGACTGCACCACGCCGCGGCTCGAAAGCACCAGCATGCCCAGGACGAGCTCCTTGACGGCGTTGCTGTTGGCACCGGGGGAGTTAAAGACGACGACGCCCTTCTTGGCGTACTCCTCGATGGGGATGTTGTTGACACCGGCGCCGCAGCGGGCGATGGCGCGGATGCCCTCGGGCAGCTCGTAGCCGTGCAGGTCGGTGGAGCGCATAAGGATGGCGTCGGCCTCCTCGGCGGTGCCCACAAACTCGTAGCCCTCGCCAAACTCGACCTTGCCGTCTTTGGTTATGTCGTCGATGGTTTTGATCTTGCGCATGAAAAACTCCTTAGCGGGTTTGTTTATAACAAGTGGTTTGAAGTGGCTGGTCGGCCCGCGGGTTGCGGGCTAGTTAGATCGCGGACTCAAACTATGCTGCACTTCGAAGTCCTTCATGTACGAGGCCAGTGCCTGCACATCTTCCATGGTTACGGCGTTGTAGACGCTGGCGCGCATGCCGCCCACCAGGCGATGGCCCTTGACGTTTTGAATCTGGTGCTCGGCCGCGCCTGCGACAAAGGCCGCGTCGAGATCGGCGTCGCCGGTGCGGAAGGTGACGTTGGCGATGGAGCGGCTGTCGGCCTGCGTGGTGCCATGGAACAGCTCGCTGTGCTCGAGCAGGTCATAGAGCAGGTTGGCCTTGGCCCAGTTGCGCTCGGCCATGGCGGCTAGTCCGCCGGCTTGCTCCACCCAGCGGAATACCTTGCCGCACACGTAGATGCCAAAGGTGTTGGGCGTGTTGAGCATGGAGCCCTTGGCGGCCTGGGTCTTAAGGTCCAGGTACTGCGGCGTCTGCGCAAAGGCGGGGCCATCTGCGATGAGGTCGTTGCGCACGATAACCACGGTCACGCCCGCGGCGCCGGCGTTTTTCTGTGCGCCGGCGTAAATGAGCCCGTAGCGCTCAACGTCGAGCGGCTGCGACAGAAAGCAGCTCGAGACATCGGCGACTAGCGGCACATCGCCGCAAGCGGGCAGCTCGTGGTACATGGTGCCAAAGATGGTGTTGTTCTGGCAGATGTAGACGTAGTCGAGACCGTCGCCCGCGGCCTCGGCGGAAATGCGCGCGTTGATATTGGCCATGTTGGGAATGCGGTCGAAATTGGTGTCCTCGGAGCTCGCGAGCAGCACGGCCTCGCCGTACTTGGCGGCCTCCTTGTACGCCTTGTTGGCGAAGTTGCCGGTCACGACGTAGCCGGCGCGGCCGCGGCGCATGAGGTTCATGGGGATGCCCGCAAACTGCAGCGTGGCGCCGCCCTGCAAAAACAGGACACGGTAGTTGTCGGGGATGCTCAGCAGGCGGCGCAGGGTTGCCTCGGCGTCGTCGATGATCTGCTGGTACATGCTAGATCGATGGCTCATCTCGAGCACGGACATGCCGCAACCGCGGTAGTCCATCATCTCGTCGGCGATCTCGGCGAGCACGCTTGTAGGCAGCGCGGCCGGGCCAGCTGAGAAGTTGTGCACACGTGCCATCTTCTAGTTCCCCTCGTAGTCGTTTGAACGTTCGGGATACTTTAGCACAGTGGAGCGCCCGGCGCGACCGCATCACGGTAAAACTCGACTGCGCCGCTATGATTTACAGGATGGTTACATGGGGGAGGCTACTTGAGTAGTTTGAATCTACTTAAAGGGTTCTTTCGATGGTCCTCGATTGCCAGGATGCTGATGTTTCGCTGCTCAACATCCACGTGGTAGTACACGCCGTAGTGCGCGCAAAAGAAGACCCTGCAGGCAATGGGCGGAAAGGCCGCCTGATAGTAGGGGTCATATTCTTCGCCAAAATAAGGATGCTCGGCTAGAAAGTCGATGAGGTTGCCGATTCTGGCGTAGACTCGCTTCGAGGGAATCTCGGCATAGGCATAGAGTGCCTCGTCAGTCATGACAACATCAAAAGGCTCATCAAGTTCGTCGAGCTCTGAGTAGAACTCGACGTCTGCGTTATCCAATTTCATGGCGAGCTGCCCTGATGCGATCTGCATCTGCCTTGGCCTGTTTCCACGGTCGCACACGACCGTTTACTAAGTCGTCGTAGCCACGCGTGATGGCTCGCTGAATGCGTTCTTCGCGCTCCTGAATGGCGTTTAGTGCGCGCGTCTGCTCGTCATAGGCCTCGGCATCCATGACGACAAGCGATGCCGACCCGTTTTTGGTTAGGTAGACGGGCTCTTTGGTTTGGTGGCAGCTATCTGCTATGGAACCAAAGTTGCGTTGCAGATCTGAAATAGGCTTTACGACAGGCATACGAAACTCCTTACATAGAATCATATGTATAACTCTATGTTGATTATAGCGGAGGATGGAGGGCTAGTGCGAGGGCGGCGCTGTGCCAGTTGCATTTGGCTCCATATTTACCTCAAGGCTTCAGAGGCTTTGTTGCGCAATAAAATTGACTTCGATCCGTTTGCCGCGCAGCCAAAGCGCCTCACCTCTCATTTGTTGCCGTCTGTGGGAGCGTGTCCCTCGTTTATCCTCTCTAGACCTCACGACCCCGTACTTAAACGGTATCATTGGAAGGCATGTTTGCATCGCCCCGATGCAAATAAAAAGGCCCGAACCCTTGGAGTGTGTCCTGTGGATAACACCGACAAAATATCGCTGGGAGGCGTGCTTACGCGCGAGCAGTTTTTGCTGCCCGAGATGCGTATCGTCGCCGCGTTGCGCCTGGAGGGCGTGAGCGACGACGAGATCATCGCGCGCGTTAAGCACGACAACCTGTTTCAGTATCCCACCGAGCGCATGCTGGCCGACCGCGCCCGCGTGTGCCTGCGCCGCTTTGATGCCGTAGCGCTCGACGAGGCGCAGTGTGCTGCCCGCGGTATCGACAAAGACACCGCCGATCAAGCGGTCACGCGCATTATGGATCTTGTCGCCAACGGCATGCCCGATCAGGCGGCCCAGGCCAACCTGTTTGCCATGATGTGCCGCTACACCATGGTTCGCGAGCTCATCCAGGTGGAGATTGGCGAGCGCATGGCCAGCTTCGACTACAACTTTACCGACGTTGACCTTAACGCGTTTGTCACCCGTTTTCAGGTTGAGCATGCCGAGGCTGTCAAATGGTCGGACGCCACGCTGGGCCGTATAAAAAGCACCCTGCGCCAGATTCTGCGCAGCGCCGGTTTTAAGGCATCGCAGCGAACCGATACGCTCCAGCCCCTGCTGCTCGACCCCGACGTGGAACAGGCCATCCGCGACCTGGGCGATATGGATGCCCTGGCCGCACTCACCGGGCAGGTGATGTAGACATGGCAATAAACCAGCCGCACATTCGCCCGCGCAACCGCGCCGAGCGCATACATGAGGACTTTGACCATCGCCGCGAGGCGCTGCGCGAGCGCCTGCAAGACCAGGATTTCTTGGCCAACAAGGGCATCGGTAACGAGATCGGCTTCTATACGTTTTGCTACGACCCCTCGCTGGAGTTTGAGTGCCGCGCCTATGTGGACGAACTCATGGCAGATGCCCAGGCCGGCAAGCTGCCGTGCAATCTGGAGGTCTTTAACCTGTACGACGTGATGCTCGATATCTGCGAGCAGCGCCGTATTTTGCGTGCGATTCCCCGGCGTGAGGCAAAGGTCGGCTCGGAGGCCCAGATCAAAGAGCTCCAGAAGCCCTGCAGCTCCAAGAGCTTTGCCCAGTACCTCTTGGAGCATACCCAGCCTCATCAGCCCGGCGACGTGATCTTGCTCACGGGCGTGGGCGAGGTCTTTCCGCTGCTGCGCGTGCACAACCTGCTCAACGACATGCTTGCCGATTTTGGCACCGTGCCTGTCGTCGTCATGTATCCCGGCAGCTTTGACGGCCGCCAGCTCAAGTTGTTCAACAAAGAGAACGCCAGCAACTACTACCGCGCGTTCGATATTTCTTAGGAGCGACAGATGATTATCCAAAACCTGTTTTCCAAGGACATCAACCGTTCCATCAACGGCGTCGTCAAGGTGCAAGACGCCAGCGACGAATCGGTGCGCCAGGAGCTCGACGAGTACGTGGTGACGCGCGAGCTGCAGGGTCATTTTGCGCACTTCTTCGAGGCGTACGATAAGGCGCTCGACGTTCCCACCGACAACATGGGCGTGTGGATCAGCGGCTTCTTTGGCTCCGGTAAATCGCACTTCCTCAAGATGCTTTCGTATCTGCTGCAAAACGATGAGATTGCCGGCAAGCGCGCCGTCGACTACTTTGATGGCAAGATTTCCGACCCCATCGTGGCCGCTCGGGTTCGTCGTTGCTGCGAGGTTCCCACCGAGGCGATCCTGTTTAACATCGACAGCAAGGGCGGCCAGTGGAAAGAGGGCGACACCTCGCGCACGGCCCTGCTGCGTGCTTTTGAGCGCGTGTTCTTTGAGCACTTGGGCTTTTTTGGCGAGGACCTAAAGCTCGCACGCCTAGAGCAGCATATCGACAGCAAGGGCAAGACGCAGGAGTTCCGCGCTGCCTACGAGAGCATTGACCACGGCAACTGGCTCGAGGACCGCGAGAGCTATAGCTACTTTGAGGACGACATTGTCGAGGCCCTGCAAGAGGTCCTGGGCATGAGCGAGCAGGCTGCGCGCCACTGGTTCGACGGTACCGAGGACGATGCCATCGCTGCTGACACCTTTGCCAAGATGGTTAAGCAGTATGCCGATAAGCGCGCCGAGGAGTGCGGCGGCGAGTTCCGCCTGCTGTTTATGGCCGACGAGGTGGGTCAGTTTATTGGCTCCGATGCCGACATGAGCACCAGCCTTATGCTGTCGCTGCAGACGCTCGTCGAGGAGCTGGGCAGCCGTTGCGGTGGTCGCGTGTGGGTCATGGTGACCAGCCAGGAGGCCATCGACGAGGTGGCCATGATCGTGGGCGACGACTTCTCCAAGATTCAGGGCCGCTTTAACACGCGCCTTTCGCTCTCCAGCTCCAGCGTGGACGAAGTTATCCAGCGCCGCGTGCTGCAAAAGAACGATGCCGCCTCGGCAAAGCTCCAGCAGGACTACGAGACCCAGAGCACCGTGCTCAAAAACGTGTTTTCCTTTGACGGTTCGCGCAGCGACCTGATCGGCTACGCCAGCCGCAGCGACTTTACGGCCAGCTACCCGTTTGTGGGCTACCAGTTTAAGGTGTTGCCCGACGTTATGACCGAGGTACGCAAGCACGGCGTTAAAGCCAAGCACATGTCCACGGGCGAGCGCTCCATGCTCTCGGCCTTCCAGGAATCGGCCCAGGCCATTCAGGACCAAGAGGTTGGCGCGTTGGTGCCGTTCTGGCGCTTTTTCGATACCATCGCCAAGGATCTGGAGCACGGCGTGATCCAGGTGGTCACGCGCGCCGAGCGTGCGGCCGAGGACGGCCATGGCCTTAAGGCCCAGGACGTTAAGGTCCTAAAGCTTCTGTACCTGATCCGCTATATCGACTACATCAAGTCCAACGTCGAGAACATCTCCATCCTAATGGTCGATGGCGTGGACGTGGACAAGGCTGCTCTTAAGGACCGCGTTAAGGAGTCGCTCGACCGCCTGGTGCGCGAGAACTACGTGGCACGTCAGGGCGATGCGTACAACTTCCTCACCGACGAGGAGCAGGATATCTCGCGCGCCATTAGCGAGACGCCGGTAGATGCTGCCCTGATTATCGAGGGCATTAAAAAGTCGCTCTTTAGCGGTATCTATACTGCTACCAAGCTGCGCGTGGGCGCCAACGACTTTCCCTTCGACCGCTATGTAGACGACTCGGTCTATGGTGTGGCCCAGGGCGGCATGAAGCTCAACGTCGTTACGGTGGCAGATGACCTCTCGCGTGCCGACGATGCCGAGCTCGCCGTCAAGTCGGCCAATATCGCGCTGGTGGTGCTGGCGGACGACATCGACTACTTCGACGATCTGCAGAATGTGGCTAAGATCCGCAAGTATCGCAAGACCATCAATACCGAGGCCTTGGCTCCTTCGACTCAGCAGATTATCCAGGCAAAGATGAAAGAGGCTACTTTCGTTGAGCGCGAGGCAGCCAAACTGCTGGAGGAGGCCGTGCTGCATGCCCGTGTGGCTGTGAATGGTTCCATGGTCAATATTCGCGCCACCAAGCCCGCCGATGTGTTTGACCAGGCCCTGTCAAAGCTGACGGATGCCATCTTTACCAAGGCCGACTACATCGCCGAACCCGCCAAGACCGACGAGGACATTCGCGCCACGCTGCGCGGTGCCAACCAGATGGCGCTCGACGGCCAGAGCTCCCAGAACGCCCGCGCCGAGAAGGAGGTCGCGGACTTTTTGCATGCCCAGACGCGCCTGTCGCTGAATACGACCATGGGTGACCTGCAGCGTAAGTTCCAGGGTGCCCCCTATGGTTGGCGCGAAATCGACATTGCCAACGTGGTGGCACAGCTGGTGGTTTCGCAGCGTGCGATCATTACGGCTGCCGGCGCCAATGTTGCCCCCGCAGATTTGCGTATGGTTACCTTCCTGCGCAAGGATGCTGACAAGGCCCAGGTGCGCGAGCGCGTTAAGATGAGCGATGAGCTCATCAAGAAGGTCAACAGGGTGCTGCGCGAGACCTTCGATGCCAAGCGTGATATTTCCAACGAGGACGAGCTTACCGCCACGGTGGTCGAAACGCTTACGGGCTACAAGAACGAGTGCGTGGAGCTCACGAACAACAACTTTACGGGCTTGGCCCCAGCCTACCCGTACCCGGGCCTAAAGGTGCTGGAAGATGGCATTACGCTGACCACGCGCCTGCTGGACAACCAGAACGATGCCCAGGCGCTCTTCAATGCTTTCGTAAAGGCACAAGACGATTTGGACGATTGGAAAGAGGGCTACGACCAGGTCGTGTTCTTCTTTGAGAGCCAAAAGCCCGTCTTTGATAAGGCCGTTGCGTTTATGGGCCTTATGAAGGACGAGGGCTTCTACATGGACTCTAACGCCCAGGCGGTCGAGGCCAACAAGCGTATTGAGCAGATTCTTAAGAGTCCGCGTCCGTACCGCGAGATCTGCAAGCTCCATGACCTGATGGAGCCCGTCATGGCTGCCCATAAGCAGATGGTCGATGCCAAGCGCAAGGAGATGCTGGACGACATAACCGCACAGATGGCCCAGGTGCACGAATATGCCCAGAGCCAGGACGGCTATGCCAAGCTGGCCGAGCGCGCCATTGAGGACGCGGGCCGTATGGCTAAGTCGTTTGAGAGCCGCGTTCACGCTGCCACCAAGGCGAGCGAGCTTGCCGCGCTTAAGCAGCAGCTGATTGAGTATTGCGATCGCGCATGCGAGAACATCGATAAGGCTATCGATGAGGAGAAAGCCCGTCAGCAGCGCGAGAGCCGCCACAAGGAAGTTACGCCCAACGGTGAGATCGTTACCACGATCAAGGACAACGACAAGGACGCCCCGGCGATCGCAAAGCCTGAGCCCGCTCCTGCTCCCAAGAGGATTAAAAAGCTGCGCCTGGCCGAACTGGGCGAGCGCAAAAAGCTGCAGAGCGAAAGCGATATCGATGCCTACCTTGGTCAGCTACGCGCTCGTCTGCTTGCCGAGTTGCAGGGCAACGACGCCATCCGCCTGAGCTAACCAAGGACCACCGGGGAAGGGGAGACGGCCATGAACGATATCGCCATCAGGAACTACTGCATCTGGGCCCGCAACGAGCTCATCGCCGGCGTCGAGGCCCGCATGAGGCTCTACGGCGTGGCCGAGGGCGCCGAGCCCGCCGGCGCCGCGGCGGTGGGCGGGCGCGCCCTGTCCCCGGAGGAGACCGGGTGGCGCGACGCGCTGCTGCGCGCAGGGGCCGAGGAGGGCTTCGACCACCTGCGCGACCGCGCCGCCTACACCTGGTTCAACCGCATCGCCGCCGTGCGCTACATGGAGGTCCACGACTTCCTGCCCGGCCGCGTGCGCATGTTCACCCGCCCCGCGGCGGACGGCTCCTGGGAGCTGGGCAGCCAGGCCGCGGACGAGGCGCTTGACGTGGAGATCGAGGGGGCGGACCCCATGTGCATCGCCGAGCTCAAGCAGGCCGGCGAGGACGGGCCGCTGTTCCGCTACCTGTTCCTGGCCCAGTGCGCCGAGCTCTCCGGGTGCATGCCCGGCGTGTTCCAGCCCGTGGACGAGTGCATGGCGCTGCTCCTGCCGGCCAACCTCATGGACGCCGACGGCGTCATCGGCCGCATGGTGGGCGACATCGACGAGGCCGACTGGGAGGACGTCCAGATCCTGGGCTGGATGTACCAGTACTACAACTCCGAGGTCAAGGACGCCTTCTTCGCCTCCAAGGCCAAGGAGACGCCGGACACCATAGGCCCCGCCACCCAGCTGTTCACGCCCGACTGGATCGTGCGCTACATGGTGCAGAACTCGCTGGGGCGCCTGTGGATGCTCAACAACCCCGGAAGCCCGCTTCGCGACGAGATGGAGTACTACATCGAGCCCGACGAGACGCACGAGGACTTCATCAAGATCGGCGGCCCCGAGGACATCTCCCTGTGCGACCCGGCCTGCGGCTCGGGCCACATCCTGGTCTACGCCTTCGAGCTGCTGGCCAAGATGTACCTGGAGCGCGGCTACCGCGAGCGCGAGATCCCCGGGCTCGTCCTGTCGAAGAACCTGCACGGCATGGAGATCGACCCCCGCGCCGCCCAGATCGCGCGCCTGGCCCTGGCCATGTGCGCCCGCGGGCTGGACCGCCGCTTCTTCGGCCGCGGCGTGCAGGCCGACATCGCCGTGCTCGCCCCGGTGGCGCTGGGGGAGGGCGACGTGCCGCAGGGCAGCGCGCTCGAGAAGAGGAAGGACCTCCTCGACGCCCTGGCGCACCTGGACGAGGCGGGATCGCTGCTCGCCCCGGGCGAGGGCGACCTCGCCGCGATCCGCGAGGCGATAGAGCTCACCGGTTCCGACGGCCTGTTCGGCAGCAGCTCGAGGGAGAGGCTCCAGCGCGCCCTTTCCACCTGCGAGACCCTGGCCCGCCGCCACGACTGCGTGGTGGCCAACCCGCCCTACATGGGCAGCTCCAGCTTCGGCCCCTTCATGTCCAAGTGGGTCAAGAAGAGCTATCCCGACGTCAAGAGCGACCTGTGCACGTGCTTCATCGAGCGCGGCTTCAACCTGGCGAAGGACCGCGGCTACGCGGCCATGATCACCATGCAAAGCTGGATGTTCCTGGGCAGCTTCGAGAAGATGCGCTCCTCGCTCATCGAGGGCAAGTCGATCCTTTCCATGCTTCACCTGGGCCCCCGCGCTTTCGACGCCATCGGCGGCGAGGTCGTCAACGTCACGGCCGACGTCGTCTACAACGGTCAAGCGGCCCTCGAGGGCGCCTACATGCGTCTCGTCGACACTAACGGAAGCGAGGCCAAGTGCCAGAAGGCCCTCGAGGCGATCCAAAACCCCGACTGCGGCTGGTTCTACCGCCGCGACGCCGAGACCTTCAAGCAGATCCCCGGCACCCCCATAGCCTACTGGGCAAGCGACCATTTGATCCGGTCGTTTGTCGTGGGCAAGCGCCTCGACTCCATCGCGACTCCGAGACAGGGTCTTGCGACGAGCGATAATAATAGGTTCCTCCGTAAGTGGTGGGAAGTCGAGCCGGGACACACCGACAGGAGCTGTTCCGACAGGGACTCCGCAAAGAAGTCGGGCAGGCGGTGGTTCCCCATCATCAGAGGTGGATCTTATCGAAAATGGTGGGGAGAGTACGACGAGGTCGTTAACTGGTACGACGATGGGCGCGAGATGAAGGAAGCCATCCTGGCAAAGTACACATACCTTTCTAAGCCCGATTTTGTCATCAAGAACCAGAACGATTACTTTAAGCCGGCAGTTTCTTGGTCGAAGATTTCTTCTGGCCTCGCATCCTTTAGATTCGCGCCCCAAGGAATGCTTTTCGAGGTTGCCGGGGCATGCCTATTCGCGGAACCGGATGAGCTCCGCTATATCCAGGCTTTCTGCAACTGCTCTATCGCTGAAATCGATTTGGCATTCATGTCGCCAACTCTCAATTTTGAGGTGGGCCAAATCGGGCAGCTTCCAGTCATCCAAGATGAATGCGCTGAGCCGACTGTCTGCGCGCTCGTTGAAGCTGTGCGTGCGATTTCAAAAGATGACTATGACTCGTTTGAAACCTCCTGGGATTTCAAGCGCCACCCGCTTCTCTAGCCAAGTTTGAATACTCGGTCATGAGGACTGTGGGGTGCGTTTGTCCCTGTTTTTTCGATAATGTAGCCCAAGCCTTTCATCTCCGTATATACCGATCAGCGACCAATTTATTTCTTAAGCTCAGGATTGATAGCCATGTTGGAGAAGGGGAAGCTGAGCACCAGGAAGTGCATCCTCACGCGCTCTCCCCCGGCCAGCACGTCGACGTCGCCGAAGTCGGCCTGCGCCTCCCCCGGCGCCCAGACAAGCT
>NZ_JBQKDO010000013.1:0-53907 GCF_052121795.1 Collinsella sp. LCP19S3_B7 | reverse complement strand
GGTGAGCCCGGCGCCGCGAAGCGCCCTGGCCCTCTCCACCATTCTCCTACTGTATGCCATGCGGACTCCGTTCCGGACCTCAACGGTCCAACTTTTTGTCCGCAGTCCCGCGCTCAGAGCGGGATGAACTTTCCCAGCGGTGCCTCTACCGGAAACTGTGTCCCGGATTCGACATTCAGAATGGGATTCGTTTTCCGGTAGAAGCTTCAGCGGAAAATGCATCCCAGAATTCAGGCTCAGAACGGGACGCGCTTTCCGAATGGCATGCTTGGCGGAAACTACGGCCCAGTTTTTGGCTCCAGAACGGGATGCATTTTCCGGAACGGTCCACGTGCGGCGGTGTACCGCCCCTTTTGCGTGCGCCGCTTGTCGAATTACGTTATAGCTAGCTATATTATAGGAAGATATAATATAGCTAGCTATAACGTAAAGGAAGGACGCCCTATGTTTATCGGAAGAACAGCGGAAATGTCCGAGCTCAATCGACTGTATGGCACGGGCTCCTTTGAGATGCCTGTGATTTACGGCCGCCGTCGTGTGGGCAAAACGCGCCTTATCACAGAGTTCATCCAAGGCAAGAAGGCTATTTACTTTCAGGCTCGTCGCACCAATGCGGAGGCAAACCTGCACGGCTTTAGTCAGGCGATACTTGCGGATTCGGTTGGTGCTGCAGACGTGTCGTTTCGTAGTTTTGACGAGGCGTTCGATGCATTGGCAACCATGGCTCGCACGGAACGTTTGATTGTCGTGATTGACGAGTATCCCTATCTCGCCCAATCGAATCCCGAGATCAGCTCGTTGCTGCAAGACAAGATCGATCACTTGTACAAAGAGACCAAGCTCATGCTTATCCTGTGCGGGTCGTCGCTTTCGTTCATGGAAGAGCAGGTGTTGGGCTACGAGAGCCCACTATACGGTAGGCGCACGGCCCAGTTTAAGATCATGCCGCTCGATTTTACGACGACCCTCGGCCTGTGGCGGGGCATGAGTCGCGAAGACGCTGCGGTTTGCTATGGCATGACAGGCGGCATTCCTGCATATATCGAGAAAGTCGATCCTGCCGCACCGCTCAAGGACAACATCAAACGTCTTTTTCTTACTCCTACGAGTTATTTCTTTGAGGAGCCGAGTAACCTGCTATTGCAAGAGTGCCGCAATCCCGAGCAATATGATGCGATCGTGCAAGCAATTGCTGAGGGGCGCTCGAGGATCTCGGAGATTGCGAGCTCTACGGGAATCCCTGCGAGCAACGTAAAGAGCTATGTGGATAAGCTGGCGTCGCTTGGGATTGTCGAGCGCGAGCTGCCCCTAAACGAGACGAGCAATAAGCGAGCCGTGTATCTGCTGAGCGACCAGATGTTTAGGTTCTGGTACAAGTTTGTTCCGCAGAACATCGGGCTGATTCAAAACGATATGGCCGAGATGGCGTATAAGCGCATTGAACCGCACATATCGGATTACATGGGTACGATCTTTGAGCTTATATGCAGACAATACGTGTACGAAATCGCGCGCGCGGGCCAGCTCGATGTGGTTCCGGCGAGCGTCGGGCGCTGGTGGGGGACGGATAATCGCACGCATACGCAGGAAGAAATCGACTTGATTGTTGACGATGGCGAGGGCGCTGCGCTGTTTGCGGAGTGCAAATGGCGCAATGAACCGGTGGGCGAAGACGTGCTGCAAAAGCTCGTGCACCGAAGCGAGCTCTTTAGGAGGCAGCACAAAAGCTATGCGATCTTCTCGAAGCGCGGCTTTACGCAGGGATGTCGGGATGCCGCGGAGAGTAGGGGAGACGTCAAGCTGATTTCGTTTGCCGAGATGTGAGGGCGGGGTAGCTCTGCTCGAGGGCAAGAGCCTGTCCTCGAATTGCTGGAATAGGGCCCCTTCTTTTGTCGTGTTGGCTGTCGGCGGAATGCCGGCGGAAAGCGTGTCCCAGATTTCGGCCCCAGGGTGGGATGCCGTTTCTGGATCGGCCCTCAGGCGGAAACTACGACCCGGAATTTGGCTCCAAAACGGGATACGCTTTCCCGGTGGCATCTCTAGCGGAAACTGCATCCCGGAATGAGCTCTCGGAACGGGACACGCTTTCCCATTGGGGCTTCAAACGGAAACCGTGTCCCGGAATTTGGCCCCAGAGTGGGATGCGCTTTCCTAGTGGGCCTCCAAGCGGAAACTGCGTCCCAGAATTCGGCTCCAGAACGGGATACGTTTTCCGGCAGGGGCCTCAAGTGGAAGCCGCATCCCAGAATCCGCAATGGCATCGAAGCGCAATTTATGTCCGCACGGGCGGCTATGTTTACTGCAACGTAGTCATTCGTGGAAAGGACGGATGCCATGGCAACGGATAAGACCGGTTATGTGAGCGTTGGTGCCCGGATCGAGGATAAGGTCATGCCCGATCGCGTGATCTTTAGCATTGGCTTTGGCGGCCGCTTTGATACCAAGGAGGCGTGCCTGGACGATTATAACTCCGATCGCGCCAAGGTCGCCGCTGCGTTGGCGCCCTTTGGCCTGGATGACGAGTTAACGTGTCGCCGGTACACCTGCTATGCGCAGACGACGCGCAAAAGGGCAATCATCGTGGGCTACGACTACTATGCGTACGGCACGGTTGCCGTGCCTGTCGATTCGATTGACTGTGCGGCTGTGTGGACGGCGCTCAACACCTGCGGATCGCATGCCGACATGAACATTCGATTTGAACTTGCGGATGAGCGCGCGGCGGAGGACGTCCTGATTGCCCGCGCTGTCGAGCGCGCTCGCGGTAATGCGCAGGCGCTTGCTGCGGCGGCGGGGACTAAGCTGGGCGGCATCAAGCACATCTCGTATAACAGCCGGCCGGGGGATTATGGTGGGGTGTACTGCGCTGCCATGGGCGCTCCCGATGGGGCATCCGGAGGCCTTGGGGAAACGGTGCTGGATCCGGAACCCATCGAGGTCGAGTGCTCCGTGGACGTGGAGTGGTGGTTGGAATAGTGGACGAGTCGAGCGAGCGTCGAGCCTTCATGACTGAAAATTCATTTGTTAAACCTGGCAACCGTGGGTAGAATAAAGTCGACGGCAGCCCAAGGGTGATAGCTGGGCAGCGCCGTTGCTTTGATCAAGGGGTCAATGCCTTAACGGCGTCGACCCCTCTTTTTGTGCTTCGAACACTGCTTGAGTGCCTCGGTAAGTCCGATAAGCGCCGTGAGGAGCGAGACCAAAGAGGTCAGGAGCTTCACGAAATCAATCAGATCGGTCATGGGCATCACCTCCCGTCGCATGGAGGGCGCTGCCCGGCACATGGAACTGCCGTCAACAATAACCAGTCTATCAAACTGCAGCCATAAATACGAATATATGTTCGATAATAACAGCGATCTGACCATCTCAAAACGCAGCTTTACGCAAGGATGCCGGGTAGCCGCGCTGGGCGCTTTCATGTCCGCACGGGCGCCTATCCTTACGGCAATGTAGCCGCCTATGTAGCAAGCGGCAGGCAACGGAGAAAGGCCATGACCGTGTCAGCTGAAAAGACGCCGGGTATCTCGGCTATCGATACGACGAACTTTGCGCGACAGATCGTGCTGGACTTTGAGTTTGCGCCGGTGCCAAAGCAGCGCCAGCGCCGTGGGCTGCGCAATGAGATTATCGAGGTCGGCGCCGTCAAGCTCGATTACCACGGCAACGTTATGGGCGAGTTCTCGCAGTTTGTGCAGACAGAATTAACCGAAGGCGTTGCGTATCCCGTCCGCGAGCTCACAGGGATATCGGCCGTGGACACCGCGATGGCCGATCCGCTCTACATAGTGATCAAAAGGCTCGGTGATTGGATCGGTCGCTACTCCGCCCAGGTGGTTTGCTGGAGCGGGACGGACCGTCGACAGCTTTTGACCGAGTGCCAGGCAAAGCACATCGACCTTTCCGCATTTCCTACGGACTGGGCCGACCTGCAGGCGTTTTACACCTCGATTATGGACGTGGGCAGCCACGGGCGCGTCTCGTTGGGTGACGCGGCAATGTGGTTTGGCATCGAGTTCGACGAGTCGACGGGTCACGCCCACAGCGCCCTGGCCGATGCACGCGTGACCGCCAAGCTGCTCAAGCAGGTGATGGACGGGGACTACCACGTGAGCCCGCGCGCCCAGGAAGTCCGCCAACGGTGGGGGATGGGCGAGCGAGCCGAGACGCGCCTTTCCAGCAAGTGCCCCGAGCTGGGCGACCTGCTGCTGAAGCTGAAGGCGGAGGGGAGGTAGGGGGCTCATTTGGCGACAAGCGGACGGAATGGTTGCGCGAAGGATTCTAGGATCAGCAGCAGATGACTGCGTTTGGGATCCTGCTCAAGGACGTGCTGACACTCGCTGGGACCAAGCGGGTCAAGAGCGTGGACATCGAGATGGCTTCCATTATCGAAGAGCGGCTTGCTAACATGATTCGCTGGACGGATAGGCAGAGACCCGTGACGCTGTGTGCGTTATCGTGCACAATGAGGTGTATAGGCTGCCAGTGGCGAACTATCCCGACGAGGTTCTGAGCAACTGCATCACCGAGATTTTCGAATACTTCTATGAAGAGGGATTTGGCGGCGTAGAGCAATCTGATTTTACGCGTTTGCAGGAGGAAACCGGTATGGCAGACGAGCTTGTTTTTAGTGGCGGCGAGATAGTTTACAGTATGTCCCAACTGCCCAAAGTTACATCTGTGCCGCTGAACGGTAGCGCCGTGCTGGTTGGTTTTAAGGACGCTCCCAATGGGGAGGAGGTCCTCTTTGATTTTGACCCTCGGGCTGAAAAGGCTACGAAGCTCGACTATGAACTTGCAGCCGTTAGCGGGCTCCTCACGGGCGCGTTGAATATCCTGTGGCAGAAAGACTTCAACCTAGAGGGTGCCAAAGAGTGGGGCGACGAGAAGGTTGGCAAATTCGTTCTTACGATTGCCAAGTCTGCGGGTATGACAAAGGCGGATGCAACTCTAGAAGACGCTATTCGCTTTCTAGAGAAAGAGTATCCTCTTGCCGCGGACAAACTGACTGCCGAGTTTGGCGGCGGGCTCCAACATCATCTGCGGGACTTCTCGCACCACCCGAGCTTGGTTGGCCTTGCGTGCTCGATTCTCTCGCAATTCACGTGCAAAGGCTATGGTGCCGATACGGCCGGCCGGTTTGTCGCCTTTGACCTGCCTGCCGCCGCCTTCGATTCCGACTGCCCTCTTATAGGCAGGAACGTTCCAGAGAAGATCGCGTTTGGTACTCTGTTCTGGGCGATGCATCTCGTGAGCGACATGGCGGGGTCTAGTTCAAACCCCGGTAAGGGGACGGGTATTCCCGGTGTCGTGCTGTCCCTGCTAAAGGAGCTCTCCTCCCTGCCTGTTTTTCAAGACATACAGATTGCCTATAAGGGCGAGGATATTCGCATTCAGCAATGGATCTCAAAACTGTTTAACGGAACGGCGTTCAAAACCGAGGACGGCAAGCCCATTCGCTTCGACCTTCGGGCGGAAGTCGGTCTTCTCGATCAGGCTTTAAGCCAGGTGCCAGCTGTCGTGGCCAACGAGGTTATCGTTCGTTGTCTCTACATGCTTTCAAGGCTCAAGGCCGAGCTAGAGCGTTGTGAAGTGAGCAAGGTCTCCGGCTTGAACAAACTCAAGGCTTCGCATTTTATGCCCTATAACAGTAGGGCCCTCACTCGCATGGTCACGGTTTCGAGCACTTCGTTTGTTCTGGCGAATCTGGCGACGGCGGCGGTCAGGGCGGGTATCGAATGCGAGGGGAACAAGGTCGTTTTCGCCCAGAAGTTCTTCTTGCGAATAAACTACGTTGGAGTTGGACGCCTTGCGTTTGCCCTCCATGCCGACTGGGGCTATATGGCGGAGGAAATGTCCGAGGCTTGGGCTGAGCGCGCCAGGCGCCGCCAGGATATCTTCGATGGATTCCACTTTTATAGCCTAGATAGAGAAACGACGAGGATTGCCTTCTCGCTGAAGCTTGCCGCCATCAACTACGACTGCGGGAACGAGAAGAACGAAGTGCGCAAAGGGCAAAAGAGGAGCTGGGCTCGCGCGTGGCAGGATTCGGTCGCGGATGGCCTAGGCATTGATGCAGACGGCTACTTTTTGAGCGAGGAAGATGCGTACGGAGCCCTTGAGGCTATTTCGCGGCGGCGAGGCGGTAAAGTGCGTGCCTTGCTTGTTGCGCAGGAGTTGGTTGAGTTTCGCCCCTATTCGCAGTTGGAAGATGAAGAGAAGAAGGAATACAAAGGTTTGAAGGAGAGTGGGTCTTGGGTTAAAGATGAATTTCCCAGGAGACAAGACGCGGTTGATTTGGACGCCGTACGTTCCCTAGAGAAGCAATGTGGGGCGCATATCCGTGAGCTTTCAGGTACATTGCCAAAGGTCTTGGTGGGTGGCGTCATTGCCGTGGCGGCGGCCCTGGGTACAGGAGGAGTGGCCGCGGTATTGGCTCCGGATATTGCTGTCGGTATCTTTGGTGGCTCGTTTGTCGGCCTTCACGGGGCTGCGCTTGTCAATGCGAGCCTTGCTGCAGCTGGCGGTGGGGCCTTGGCCGCCGGCGGCATGGGCATGGCCGGTGGCACTGCTTTGATTACGGGCGGCGGCGCCGCGCTTGGTCTATTGGGTTCCGGCGGCGTTGCCTTGGCGGCATCGATGGGGGAGAACTACGCGCAGTTCGTGCTCGTCGAATGTTCGAGGCTCCTTGCTTTTCTTGATGTGGCAACTGACCGCTGCCCGCACGAAGGGGCCATTTTGGTGTGGAAGGCAGCCGAGGCCGTGCGGCGCAGCATCGCTGGTGTTGAGGAAGATGTCGAGAAGGAGAATGGAAAGGGGGACCGCAGGGATAGCAGGTTGCTTAAGCAGCTGAAGAGGGGTCTTGGGTATTTGACTTCAACCCTTAAGCGGATTGAGAAGATGCAGAAGCGCCTTGGTGCCGACGGTGGGAGTGAGCCGCTCAACAGCTTGCCGGCAACAAGTGATGAATAGGTTCGGGCAGTCTGGCTGCAATTCTATGCCATTAGCGCCCTCGCTCAAGCTGGCGTCATGCTTACCCATCTCTTTGTGGAACGTGATAAGTGTGTTAGTGGCTTGCTCGGTGTCTTTTTGAGTTGCCGACTAGTTCTCGTCGAGCTCCTTCAGGCGGGAGAGACGACGGTTCAGAATGTTATTCCCCCTTCTTATTGGTGTTAATTACTTGTCTATCCATCTGTGCTAGACGGTAATTAGTTTTCAGTCCTTTGCTAGAATCATAGGCACATTTGTATTGCATCATGCAATCGTGGAGGTTGCCAATGAAATACGCCGATCTTATCGACGGAGAGGCAAAGGCAAGCGAGCTCAAGAGCTTTCTTGTGGATGGCGAGAATGTTGCCGTGACCATCCGCATACCTAAAAACATGCGTGATGCGGCGAAGGACGCCGCTGCGCTTTCTGGCATCAGCTTTACCTCGCTGGTAAAGATGAGCCTCATCGAATACCTGACCAAGAAGGAGAAATAGTAGTGGCGGATAGCGACGACCTCATCAAAGCCGTTGGCGCAAATATTCAGGAGAAGGCATCTCTCATCTGGAGCGCAGCCGATACCCTGCGCGGCCCTTACAAGCCGCACGAGTACGGCCTGGTCATCCTCCCCATGACAGTCATCAAGCGCTTCCATGACTGCCTCGCGCCCACCCACGACGCCGTCCTCGCCGCCGCCGAGAAATACAAAGCTTTCTCTGTAAAAGACGGCTTTCTGCGCGAGGCCTCCGGCTACCCCTTCTACAACACCTCTAAGTTCACCTTCGAAACGCTCAAGGCCGATCCAGAGAACATCGAGGACAACTTCAGGGATTACATCAACGGATTCTCGGACAACGTGCAGGACATTCTGGCGCGCATGAAGTTCGCCGACCAGATCGAGCGCCTTTCCGATCCGGACGCACCACTGCTCTACCAAGTTGTCTGTGACTTCTGCAAGCCTCAGGCTGACATGTCGCCCGACAAGATCAAAGCTGTGGACATGGGCTACATCTTCGAGAACCTCATTCAGCGCTTCTCTGAGTCTTACGACGAGGACGCCGGCGCCCACTTCACGAGCCGCGACATTGTGTATCTCATGACCGACCTGCTCATTCAGGCCGACTCGCATGTATTCGACGGCGACCGCATCACAAAGACGGTTTACGACCAGACCATGGGCACCTCGCAGATGCTTGGCTGCACCGAGGAGCGCCTGCGCCAGCTCGACTCGGAGGCACGCGTGACCTGCTATGGCCAGGAGTTCAACCCCTTCACCTTCGGCATCGCGAAGGCGAGTGCACTCATCCGCGGCGAGGACGACACCAACATGCGGTTTGGCGACACGCTCTCGGCGGATAAGTTCGAGGGCTTCAAGTTCGACTACTGCATCTCCAACCCTCCGTTCGGTGATCCGTGGAACCCGCAGGCCGCCGCGGTGGAGAAGGAGTTCAAGTCTGCCGGCGGAGGGCGCTTCCCCGTCGAGAAGCTCCCCGCCAAGGGCGACGGCCAGATGCTGTTCGTACTCAACGGTTTGTCAAAACTCAAGGACGATGGCGTGATGGCGATCATCCAGGACGCGAGCCCGCTCTATAAGGGCAAGCCCGGCAGCGGTGAGGACAGCATCCGCCGCTATGTACTGGAGAACGACTGGCTCGATGCGATTGTGCAGCTTCCCTGCGACTCGTTCTACAACACGGGGATCGCTACCTATGTGTGGCTGTTCAGCAAGGCGAAGGCACCCGAGCATCGCGACCACGTGCTGCTTATCGACGCCTCCCAGTGCTTTGAGAAGCGCCGCAAGGGCATCGGCGACAAGAAGAACGACATCACCAAATCCTGCCGCGATCTTATCGTTCAGGCGTATTCCGAGTACCGCGACGGCGCCTGGATGGGCGTCGGATCCAACGGGCAGGAGGTTGCAGTCGAGGCTCGCCTGATGGAGACGGTCGAGTTTGGCTTCAACCGCGTGATTGTCGAGAGCCCCCTCGTTGACGAGGACGGAGAACCCGTTCTTAACAAGCGCGGAAAGATGCAGCCCGACAAGGCGAAGGAGGACACCGAGGATATCCCGCTGACGCAGGATATCGACGCCTACATCGAGCGCGAGGTACGCCCATACAACGAGTATGCTTGGGTGGACAAGAAGAAGACCAAGGTGGGCTACACCATCCCGTTCACGCGCGTCTTCTACAAGTATGCCGAGCTGGAGCCAGCTGACGAGATTGCCAAGCGCATCCTAGAGCACGAAAAGACGCTCGAGGGGAGCCTCGAGGCCCTCTTCGGAGAGGCGCGTTAGCGATGCGGGAGATGAAGGACAGCGGCGTCGAGTGGCTCGGCGAGGTGCCCGCGGAATGGGCGTTGCGCCAAGCAGGCCAGCTTGCGGTCCAGACGAAGGTCCCAAACGAGGGCATGATCGAGACGAATCTTCTCAGCCTCAGCTACGGCAAGGTCAAGAGGCGCGACATCAATGCCACCGATGGCCTGCTGCCGGCCAGCTTCGAGACCTACAATGTCATCGGGCCCAACGACATCGTTCTCAGGTTCACTGACCTGCAGAACGACCAGAAGAGCCTGAGGGTCGGCAGGGCCACCGAGCGCGGCATCATCACGTCTGCCTACGTTACCGTTCGGCCACTCAATCCGTCCTACTCGAGGTTCATGTACTACGCCCTGCACGCCTATGACCTGCGCAAGGGTTTCTACGGCATGGGCGCAGGCGTTCGCCAGGGTCTTAAGTGGCAGGAAGCCAAGTACATAAAGCTGCCGTGGCCCGGCGACGCCGAGCGCGACCGCATCGCGGACTTCTTGGACGAGAAGTGCGACGAGATCGACCGTGCTGTCTCTGCCGCCGAGCGGTCTATCGAGGAATACAAGGCCTACAAGAATTCCATCGTCAACCAGATCATTACCAAGGGCCTCAACTCAAATGTTCCCATGAAGGACAGCGGCGTCGAGTGGCTCGGCGAGGTGCCCGCGGAATGGGCGTTGCGCCAAGCAGGCCAGCTTGCGGTCCAGACGAAGGTCCCAAACGAGGGCATGATCGAGACGAATCTTCTCAGCCTCAGCTACGGCAAGGTCAAGAGGCGCGACATCAATGCCACCGATGGCCTGCTGCCGGCCAGCTTCGAGACCTACAATGTCATCGGGCCCAACGACATCGTTCTCAGGTTCACTGACCTGCAGAACGACCAGAAGAGCCTGAGGGTCGGCAGGGCCACCGAGCGCGGCATCATCACGTCTGCCTACGTTACCGTTCGGCCACTCAATCCGTCCTACTCGAGGTTCATGTACTACGCCCTGCACGCCTATGACCTGCGCAAGGGTTTCTACGGCATGGGCGCAGGCGTTCGCCAGGGTCTTAAGTGGCAGGAAGCCAAGTACATAAAGCTGCCGTGGCCCGGCGACGCCGAGCGCGACCGCATCGCGGACTTCTTGGACGAGAAGTGCGACGAGATCGACCGTGCTGTCTCCGCAAAGCAAGCCATCATCGCCGACCTCAAGGCGTACAAGCAATCGCTCATATACGAAGCCGTTACTGGAAAAAGGGAGGTCTAAGTATGGGCGCTCAAACTAAGGAAAAGAACCTCGAGGAGGATATCGAGTCGTTTCTCTGCTCATCTGCGGGCGGTTTTCTCAAGTGCGATGACAAACACTCGCTTCTTTACGTCGAGGCCGGCACCTATCAGATGGTCAATGGCGGCTATATGGAGCACCGTGACCGTGCGCTCGACGCTACGACTCTGGTTAACTTTATCCAGACGACGCAGCCCAAGGCTTGGGATCGCTTCGAGCGCATGTGCAACTCCGACCCCACGGCGAAGTTCGCCAAGGTCTTCAACGACGCCGTCGACCGCCTGGGCATGGTCTCGGTGCTCAAGCACGGCTTCAAGCACCGCGGGATCCCGTTCAAGGTCGTATTCTTCAAGCCTGAGAGCGGGCTCAACGAAAGCGCCGCCGACCGCTATGCCAAGAACGTCTGCCGCTGCATCCGCCAGTTCCACTTCGCCGAGACGGGCAACCAGACCATCGACATGGTCCTGGACGTGAACGGCATCCCCCTGGTGGGCATAGAGCTCAAGGACCAGTTCACCGGCCAGGATGTCGAGAACGCCATGCGCCAGTGGCGCGAGGACCGCGACCCGCGGTGCCGCTGCCTCAGGTTCAACACGCGCATGGTGGCGTTTTTCGCCGTCGACCTCGAGAACGTCTACATGACCACCAAGCTGGAGGGCTCGAAGACCTTCTTCCTGCCGTTCAACCAGGGCTCCGCCGGGGCGGGAAACGACGGCGGCGCCGGCAACCCCGCAAACGCGCACGGCTATGCCACGAGCCATCTGTGGGAGGTCGCCCTGCAGAAGGACAGCCTACTCGACATCGTCAACAAGTTCCTCCACCTGGAGGTCAGGGAGGAGACGGAGCTCGATGCGCGCGGCAACGAGGTGAGGCGCAAGAGGGAGCGCATCATCTTCCCGCGCTACCATCAGCTCGACTCCGTGCGCAAGGTTATCGCCGACGTGCGCGCGAACGGGACTGGCAAGAACTACCTCGTGCAGCATTCGGCGGGGTCGGGCAAGTCAAACAGCATCGCCTGGACGGCCTATCGCCTGGCTTCCCTCTTCGTGGACGACGCCCCGCTCTTCGATTCCGTGATCGTCGTCACCGACCGCCGAGTGCTCGACAGCCAGCTGCAGGAGACCATTGCGGGCTTCGACCACGCCATAGGATCGGTCGTGACCATCGGCAAGGACAAGACCTCGGCCGACCTGCGGGACGCCATCAACGGCGGCGCCCGCCTCATCGTCTCGACCCTGCAGAAGTTCCCCGTGATCTACGAGCAGGTCGAGAGCGAGGGCAAGCGATTCGCCATCATCGTCGACGAGGCTCACTCGTCCCAGACGGGAACGAGTGCGCTCAAGCTCAAGAGCGCCCTTGCCGACAAGCGCGACGCGCTCGAGGAGTACGCCGAGATCGAGGCGGAGGCCGAGGAGGCCGCAGCCGATTGGGAGGACCAGCTCGCCGACGAGCTCGCGAGCCACGGCCGTCACCGGAACCTGACCTTCGTGGCCTTCACCGCCACGCCGAAGGAGCAGACGCTCGAGATGTTCGGCGACGAGTGGCCCGACGGGACCTTCCATCCGTTCCATATCTACTCGATGCGCCAGGCAATCGAGGAGGGCTTCATCATGGACCCCCTCGCCAACTACGTGAGCTATTCGGAGGCGGTCGAGCTCGCGCGCACGGTCCCCGACAACCCCGACGTGCCGAGCAGTCCCACGCTCAAGCTGCTCCGCAAGTACAAGGAGCTGCACCCCTACGCTCTCGGCCAGAAGGCCGAGATCATCGTGGAGACGTTCCGCAACGTAACGCGCACCAAGATCCGCGGCAAGGGCAAGATGATGGTGGTCACGGCGTCGCGCCTCGCGACGGTTCGCTACTACCACGAGATCAAGCGCTATATGCAGAAGAAGGGATACGACGACATCGAGGTGCTGGTGGCATTCTCGGGAGGCATCAGCGATCCCGCGGATGGCCCCGACGGCCCCGAGTACACCGAACCGTCCCTTAACGTCGGCCACGACGGCCAACGCGTCGCCGAAAGCCAGACGAAGGCCGAGTTCCACAACTACGGCGACGTGCTCGTCGTCGCCGAGAAGTACCAGACGGGCTTCGATGAACCCCTGTTGCACACGCTGGTGGTGGACAAGAAGCTCAAGGACGTGAAGGCGGTCCAGACGCTCTGCCGCGTCAACCGCATCCACCCGGACAAGGAGGACACCTACATCCTCGACTTCGTCAACAAGCCCGAGGACATCCAGAAGGCGTTCGAGCGCTTCTACACCGAGACGTTGCTCTCCGAGCAGATCAACACCGACCTCCTCTACCAGGTACAGACCGACATCCGCGGCTACGGGCTCTATGACGAGTCCGATATCGAGGCGGCTGCCGAGATAGTCTTCACCGATGGCAAGGGCAAATCGCAAGGCAACGTGCAGGGTAAGCTCGCGGCCGTCTTGAAGCCGGCGGTCGCGCGCTACAACGAGCTTGACGATGATGAGCGCTATCAGGTCCGTCGCAAGGTGCGCAGCTTCTGCAAGTGGTACACCTACATCACCCAGATCGTGCGCATGTTCGACCGTGACCTGCATAAGGAGTACGTGTATCTAAGCTACCTGCGTCATCTCCTCAAGGTCGAGAAGATTTCCGTCGAGGCGGTGGACGACAAGGTCGAGATGCGCTTCTACAAGCTCAAGCGCGAGTTCGAGGGGAGCATCTCGCTCGAGGGTACTGGCGGAGTGCTCGAACCCGGCGGCTCGGCCAAGACTGTTGTGCCCGACAAGAAGCGCGACCCGCTGCAGGTGCTCGTGGACAAGTTCAACGAGCAGTGGGCGGGCAACTTTACCGAGGGAGACCGCGTGGTGATCGATACGCTATGGAAGCGCATCGCCGACAACCCGCAGGTCGCCGATACTATCCGCCGCGATGGCAGACAGGTCTTCGAATCGAGCCTGCTGCCCAAGGTGTTTGACGAGGAGGCACGTAGAGCTTACGTGGAGAACACGGACTCCTTCACCAGCCTCTTTGAGGACAGTGAGAAGTATCGCGCCATGATGAGCGCCATCGGGCAGTTGCTGGTGGAGAAGTTCAAGTAGGATTCCTGAGATTGATGTTGGAAAAAGGGGACAACCGCAAATGAAAGCAACCGAGGCAAATCTACTCGACCTTATGGGCGTGGCGAAGATGCAGTTCGTCATTCCCGTGTACCAGCGAGTTTACTCGTGGAGTGTCAAAGAGTGCGAGGTGCTTTGGGATGACGTCATGCGAGCGGGTCGTGATGGCGTATCGCACTTCGTGGGGTCAATGCTTTATATCCCCGAGTCCGAGAGCTCTGCCACGAGTATATCGCGCGTGCTTCTAATCGACGGGCAGCAGCGAATGACGACGTTTTCGTTGATGATCGCTGCCTTGGCTGATTATCTGGAGAACAATCCCGACAAGGCCGGCTTCCTTGGCGACCTCAAGATCTCAGCGCTTCGGAAGAACTATCTCTTTAACGATGATGACTACAACGGTCTGGCGTGCTACAAGCTGGTGCTCTCGCAGGACGATAAGGAGACGCTGTTCTCCATCGTATCCGGGTCTCCCGTGCCGGATGAAAAATCGGATCGCATTGTCGAGAACCATGCGTTCTTCCGCGAAAAGATGCGCGGGAAATCATTCGATCCGGCAAGGCTTTGGGCGGGGCTAAACCGCGTGCAGGTCATCGACACTAAGCTCACCGCTGGCGTTGACAATGCCCAGCTCATATTTGAGTCCATGAACTCCAAGGGCAAGCCGCTCACGCCCATTGACCTCATCCGTAACTACGTTCTAATGTCGCTTCCCAACGACGAACAGACCAAGCTTTACGAGGGTTACTGGCATCCACTCGAGCACTTGTTCGGAAAAGGCGGCGAGGACGAGTTCAATGCATTTATCTGGTACTGGCTGTGGCTTAAAGTTCCCAATAGGATGCCAAAGGAGAACGAGGCCTACTACGAGTTTAAGCGCTATTTCACCGACGACTACGATGGTGACACCGAGGGCCTGCTTAAGGAGCTGCGCGGGTATGCACATAGATACGCCAGCCTGTTCCTTGGTAAGGAGAAGGACGACGGACTGCGCCGAGTGTTCGGCAGAATCGTAAGCCTCGACGTGAAGCAGATAAGGCCCCTCTTAATGTTGCTTTACTCGGTTTACGAGGGGAATGGGCTAAGCCGCAATGCGTTTCTACGTATCTGCGAGACTATCGAGTCGTTCCTGTTCAGGCGTGCGGTTTGCGGCAGGCTTACCACGGGCCTAAATAATTTCTTTGCTGGCATGTATCGCAATCTTGAGCAGCAGGACGATATAGAGGAGTACGTTACGGCGATGCTCCTTATCCATGGCAGTGGCATGACTGCGTACTTCCCGACAGACGAGTATTTTGTCGAGGAGTTTAAGACGCGCGACTGCTACAACCGCTTCTCCAAAAAGCGCTATTACCTGGAACGCATGGAGAACTGGCACCACCCGAAGGAGCCCATCTCGGCTGACGATTACCAGATCGAGCACGTCATGCCCCAGACGATTGATGATGAGCACGGCTGGAAGGAATCGCTTGGTGAGAACTGGGAAGACGTCCACGACAGGCTGTGCAACAACTTGGGAAATCTTACGCTGACGGGCTACAACCAGGAGTACTCAAACCGGTCGTTCTCGGACAAGCTCAATCTGCCTGACGTCGGATTTAAGTGCAGCCCGCTCTACCTAAACAAATCGATTGTCTCGCATGAAAAATGGGGCGAGGAGGAGATTAGGCAGCGTGCGGACGAGCTGGCGAAAGAGGCGTGCGAGATATGGAAGTACCCCGATCTTCCGGCAGATGTCATCGACAAGTATCGCCCCTCTCGCGGGGAGTCTGACGAGGCTCCTGTCTGGACTCTGCAGGAGAATCACCCTACTTTTGCTGAAGGCGGACTCAACCAGAAGCTTTTCGATGAGATACGCGAGTCTGTTCTGAGTGGTAACCCTTCGTGGGAGTCCTATATAGCCAAGTACTATGTAGGCTTCAGGTCGGGCAAGCGAAAACTGCATGCCGTGTTAGAAGGCAGGACTAGCAACGGCGGCTGGATTGCCGTTGGCTTGGCAAAGAGTGTGGACGAGCTGATTGACCCGGAGGATATGTGCCAGGACAAACGCACGCAGGGCGGATTTGGGCCGGGTATGCCGACCTATGTTGCACTCCGTAGCGCTGACGATATCTCCGCGGTGCTCGATCTCATAAAGCAGTGCTAGGTTGAAGGCCGGGAATCTAATTCCCGGCCCTTGCCAGCTCAAAATCATCGATGGCTCATCCGCTTGTCTACACTCCCGCAATCCCGTGCGCCGCGCTCAGCAGCTCGTACTCCCTCTGGCTCCACTGGTGCAGTTCGGCCGCGCGCACGGCATCGCGACACAGGTCCAAAAACACCTCGGCTCCCTCGCAGAAGCACTCACGGGCAAAGTCACCCGAGCCGTCCGCGACGCACGTGCCGTCTGCAAGCAGCTTCCAACTCGACGGCTCACGCGAGTCGTTTCCGAGCAGCTTGATCTGCAGTACGTGCGGATTGCCAGCAGCACAGAGCTCTTCCTCGAGCACCTGTACCGTAAAGCGCATCTGGTGGGAGAGACTGCTCTTGACCATGGCCGAGGCATAGCCGTTCGGCTTGTCCAGAAGATACATTCGTTTTGGCTTGGCTGCCAGGTTGTGGAAATTGCGCTCACTGCGCACAGAGAAATTGTCCATACGGACTCCTTTCATCGATGTTGGCAGGGCCACCGTGCCTCTTGGCCGGTTGGCGTCGGGATCGTGGAGCCAACTCTCTACCCCGACTCTGGATAAAACGCGCCCGCTCCTTGCGGGCACGATGGAGTCTATCAGCGCGCGCGGACACAAATCAAGCGCCGCCTGCGAAATGATGTGCAGACGGCGCTTGATTGCGCGGCAATTATTCGGCCAACATTCGGAAAAGTGTCGAAATCAGCCTTATAATAGTACGGAAAAGTGTCAAATTCGAGCCGCCCAAATTACGGAAAAGTGTCGATTCGACCGTCATTCAACTACGGAAAAGTGTATCCTAGTGCTAAAACAGCACGTAATAAGGGGTGCGCTTATGCTGCAGAGAAAAGCGAAAGCACAGTTTGAATCTTGGCTTGCCTCGTCGCCTAACAAGGCTCTTTTGGTCAAGGGCGCCCGACAGGTAGGAAAGTCATATCTGGTCAACGTCTTTGCAAACGAATCGTTCGAAAATGTCGTGACGTTCGACCTTATCGCCGACGTGTCCGTGCGCGATTCGTTTTTGGCGGCGAAAAGTGCGGACGACCTGCTTATGCGCATGTCTATCGCTGCGACGCAGCCGATGGTTGCGAACAAGACCGTCGTGGTTATCGATGAGGTGCAGCGATGCCCCAACGTGGTGACGTTTATCAAATACCTGGTCCAGCGCGGCGACTTTCGATACATCCTTACCGGATCGCTCCTTGGCGTTGAGCTCGAGGGCATCGATTCCCTGCCGGTGGGCTATGTCGAGCAGGTCCAGATGTATCCGCTCGACTTTGAGGAGTTTTGCTGGGCAAATGGCGTTGGTGCCAGCGTCTTTGACATGCTCAGGGGCTGTCTAAAGGATGAGGAGGAGCTCCCCGGCTACCTGTATGACCGCTTGCTCGATCTGTTCCATCAGTATGTGGTGGTGGGAGGCATGCCCGACGCGGTCAATTCCTTCTTGGCGACGCGCAATGTCGACGAGGTTCGAAACATCCACCGCGATCTTCACGCCCTGTATCGCGATGACATCGCAAAGTACGCTCCGCCCGAGCTACGCTTGGTTATTCGCGATATCTACGATTTGATTCCCAGCGAGGCTGGCTCCAAAAACAAGCGATTCAAGCTGTCGTCGATTAACGGCGTCAAACGTTTTTCGCAGGTGACAGATCATTTTCTCTGGTTGTCGGAGGCAGGAGTTGCGCTTCCCGTGTTTAACGTAACGGCGCCCGTGGCACCCCTTTTATTGGGGGAGCAGCGAAATCTGTTTAAGCTGTTTTACTTGGACACCGGAATGCTCATGTCGTCGTATTCCAAGAAGGTTGCCCAAGGGGTATTTGATGGAGAGGCAGAAGGCCCCTTTGGCATGAATATGGGGGCGGCGTTTGAGGGCTTTGTCGCGCAAGAGCTCAAAGCCCACGGATTCAGATTGCGCTACTTTACGTCTAAAAAGGTCGGCGAGCTCGATTTTGTGGAGGAGACGCTCGATGGGGAAGTGCTTGCTATCGAGGTCAAATCGGGCAAGAGCTTTAAGTCCCACGCGGCACTCGACAACGCGCTCGCGACGAAGGGCTACGGCATCGATCGCGCCCTGGTACTTGCGGAATGTAATCTTCACCGCGATGGTAACGTGCTGTATCTACCCATCTTTATGGCAGGGCTTTTGGAGCCGTAACGTGCCGCCGGCTCTTCCGGCCCTCCCTCAGCCCTCGCTACTCGTCCCCGTCGTTGGGGTCGCCCTTGAGGTTGTTGACGTCGAGGTAGTCGTTGCTCTCGTCCTCTTTTTGCTGCGTTGCCGATTCGGACTCGACAGGGCTGCGGAACAGCTGGAATCCCTCAAACGCAATGACGCCAAGCAGCACTACGACGATCGCTATAAAGATAATCTTTGCTACTGGATTGAAATCCAAAAAGCGCGGCGCCTCTTCTGCGGCGTAGTAGTCGCCATAATAATCGTCGTTATCAGTGTGGCTATCGGTGTATGAGGATGTGGGTATAGCTTGCGCATGGTCGTCCGGCTCGTATTCGGAAGCGGACGCGGCGACAAGCGGATTTACCGGCTCGCCGAGCGTCGGCGCGCCGGAAGATGTTTCGTCCAGATCGGCATCAGCCCAGGAATCGAAGGCAAACTGACGGGTCGCAAAGTCGTCGAGATCTGCAACGGGCGGTTCGGGCGCAAGATGCTGCGCCGCGGCGATAAACGATGCCGTCTCGGAAGGATCGCCTGCCGAATGGGTTCCGTCGCCCATGAGCTCGTCGGCTCTCCAGGGGCGGTCGCTCATCACGTCGTCGAGGCTCAACGCAAACAGATCGTCTTCGCCCTCGTCAAACGCGCGTTTCGCATGCCTGGCGCCAGAAGCGAAGCCTCTGCGGTCGTTGCGTAATGCGCTGTTCGACCCCATCTTGCTCCATCCTTTCGAACTGTCTCGTCCTTCGATTATATGGAACTTGCCTTGCGGCCGAGTCTTGGATTCGTGCATTCCAGAACTCACGCCCAAAAGGGGAGGGCGATCCGGCCGAGTTGCCTACTTGTCGCCGGCGGCAGCCTTTGCCTCGTTGAGGTAGCTATAGAAGCTGTACTTAGAGATGCCAAAGAACTCGCAGGCACGCTCGCTCGACTTGGAAATGAGGAAGGCGCCGCGACGGTCGAGGTAGCCAATGGCGCGAATGCGCTCATCTTTGGTCATAAGGGCTGCGGGCTTGCCCACGTATTGCTCGCACTCGCGCAGCAGATCTTCGAGCAGGTCGCCGATGGTTTTGGTAATGGGCTCGGGCTCGGTGTAGCCCGTGCCGTCGGTGCCGGTAAAGGCATCGAGCGAGCGCTCAAAAGCTTTCATGAGCGTAATGTCAAAGTTAATGCCCAAAATGCCGACAGGCTTGCCCTCGTCGTTGCGGATAAAGATGGTCGAGGACTTAAGCAGCTTGCCATCGGCGGTTTTGGTGAGGTATGGCTCGCGGTCGTGCACGTCGGTGGTGTCCTCGTGCATGGACTCAAACACAATATGGCTGGGACCGTCACCCAGCTTGCGCCCGCTTACATGGCCGTTTTCGATTACCACGATGGAGTGGTCCACGTCCTCGGTCTCCAGATCGTGGACGACGATTTCGCAGTTGGGGCCAAACTGGAGCGCCAGGCCGTGTGCAAGGCGCTTAAAAAACTCAATCTGTGCGGGGGTCATGGGTGCCTTCCTAAAAATTAGTTTGGGCACACTTTGCCATAAACCCCACTTGTTCGCAAATAACGAAAGTGCCGCTGCGTTATGTAACCGTTCGTCGGCGAAAAGGTACCGATTACGGCAACAAACAATTTGTTAGGTTTACCAATCAAAAAGTGTGATAGAACATTGCTAACAAACTTTTTGTTTGGCATCCACATAAAAGTTCAGTCTCATGAATGGGAATGGGCTGAAACGCGTATGCGGGGGCCGGCAAGAGAGGACTTAAGGAGTTCACCGTATGGCCGATAAGATCCAGTGGGCGGGCAACACGATGCCCAAGAGCGATGACAAGCACTTGGGAATCATGAGCCTCGACCACGTGAAGAAGGCCCGCGCCTTCCACCAGTCGTTCCCCCAGTACACCGTCACTCCGCTTGCCCGCCTGGACGGCCAGGCCGCGCGCCTGGGCCTGTCCAATCTGTGCGTCAAGGACGAGAGCTATCGCTTTGGCCTTAATGCCTTTAAGGTCCTGGGTGGTTCGTTTGCCATGGCCAACTACATTGCCGACGAGACCGGCAAGGACGTTGCCGAGTGCACCTTCGATTACCTGACCTCCGATCAGCTTGCCAAGGACTTTGGCCAGGCCACATTCTTTACCGCCACCGACGGCAACCATGGCCGCGGCGTGGCATGGGCTGCCAACAAGTTGGGCCAGAAGGCTGTCGTGCACATGCCCAAGGGTTCCACCAAGCCCCGCTTCGATAACATCGCCGCCGAGGGAGCCACGGTGACCATCGAAGAGGTCAACTACGATGAGTGCGTGCGCATGGCCGCCGCCGAGGCCGATGCCTGCGAGCGCGGCGTCATCGTCCAGGACACCGCCTGGGAGGGCTACGAGAAGATTCCGTCCTGGATTATGGAGGGCTACGGCACCATGGCTTCCGAGGCTGCCGAGCAGCTGCGCGAGATGGCCATCAACCGCCCGACGCACGTCTTTGTCCAGGCTGGCGTAGGCTCGCTGGCCGGCGCCGTGGTGGGCTACTTCACCAACCTGTATCCCGATAACCCGCCCACCTTCGTCGTGGTCGAGTGCGCGCCTGCCGCCTGCCTGTACAAGGGCGCTGCCGCCGGCGACGGCGACCCGCACATCGTGGACGGCGACATGCCCTCCATCATGGCCGGTCTGTGCTGCGGCGAGCCCAACATTCTGGGCTGGGATATCCTGCGCAACCACGCCACCGCCTTCGTGTCCTGCCCCGACTGGGTTACCGCTCGCGGCATGCGCATCCTGGGCGCTCCCGAGAAGGGCGACCCGCGCGTCATCTCCGGCGAGTCCGGCGCTGTGACCACCGGCCTGGTCGAGACTCTCATGCTCGACCCCGAGTACACCGAGCTCAAGGAGCTCATCGGCCTGGATAAGACGAGCTCCGTGCTCTGCTTCTCCACCGAGGGCGACACGGATCCGGATCAGTACCGTCGCATCGTCTGGGAGGGCGAGTATCCCACCTGTTAGCGAGCCTAACCTGTCCGGGTGGCGGAGCATATGTTTACTCCCTGCTCGAACAGTCCTGCGCAAGACGGAAAGCACATTAAGTGCTTTCCTTTGCGTGCGGAACTCGCGACGGAGCAAACATATGCTCCGCCACCCTACGTTTACTTGCTTGCCGGGTACTCGACCTCACGCTGCTTGGCACAAGTGATCTATCTGAAAGAAATCCACCTGTAGGTAAACCCTTGTAGAAAGGTTGACTGTTATGGCTAAAGAACTCGATTTTGACGCTATCAAGGCTGCTGCTGAGTCCCATCGTGCTGATATGACTCGCTTCCTGCGCGCTATGATCTCCCATCCCTCTGAGTCTTGCGAGGAGGGCGAGGTTGTTGCCTGCATCAAGGCCGAGATGGAGAACCTCGGCTATGACGAGGTCAAGGTCGACGGCCTGGGCAACGTCATGGGCTTTATGGGCGAGGGCGACAAGATCATCGCCATCGACTCCCACATCGACACCGTCGGCATCGGCAACATCGAGAACTGGGACGCCGATCCCTATGAGGGCTACGAGACCGACGAGATCATCTACGGCCGCGGCGGCTCCGACCAGGAGGGCGGCATGGCCTCCGCTACCTACGCTGCCAAGATGATGAAGGACATGGGCCTTATCCCCGAGGGCTACAAGATCATGGTCGTCGGTACCGTCCAGGAAGAGGACTGCGACGGCATGTGCTGGCAGTACATCTACAACAAGGACGGCATTAAGCCCGAGTTCGTCATTTCCACCGAGCCCACCGACGGTGGCATCTATCGCGGTCACCGCGGCCGCATGGAGATCCGCGTCGACGTTCACGGCACCTCCTGCCACGGCTCCGCTCCCGACCGCGGCGACAACGCCATCTACAAGATGGCCGACATCATCGCCGACGTCCGCGCCCTCAACAACAACGGCTGCGACGAGTCGACCGACATCAAGGGCCTCGTCAAGATGCTCGACCCCAAGTACAACCCCGAGCACTACGAGGATGCTCGCTTCTTGGGCCGCGGCACCTGCACCGTCAGCCAGATTTTCTACACCAGCCCCAGCCGCTGCGCTGTCGCTGACTCCTGCGCCATCTCCATCGACCGTCGTATGACCGCCGGTGAGACCTGGGAGTCCTGCCTGGACGAGATCCGCAACCTGCCGGCCGCCAAGAAGTACGGCGACGACGTGAAGGTCTCCATGTACATGTATGACCGTCCGTCCTGGACCGGCGAGGTCTACGAGACCGAGGCTTATTTCCCCACGTGGATCAACAAGGAGACCGCTCCGCACGTCAAGGCCCTCGTCGACGCCCACAAGGCCATGTTTGGTGACGAGCGCATCGGCTGCGAGCCCAGCATGGACAAGCGCACCGGTCGCCCGCTGTGCGACAAGTGGACCTTCTCCACGAACTGCGTCTCCATCCAGGGTCGTTACGGCATTCCCTGCGTGGGCTTTGGCCCGGGTGCCGAGTCTCAGGCTCACGCTCCCAACGAGGTCACCTACAAGGACGACCTGGTCACCGCTGCCGCCATGTACGTGGCTGCCCTGAACCTCTACGATCCGAGCCAGGCCGATGGCGACGCCACCGTGTTCCGCGCCGGTCTGACCAACAACAAGATCGATTAGTCCCATTCCTCGATCTTGTTGAGCCGGGGGCCGCTCGTGTCCCCGGCACCCCCTGTTGACTTGGGGCCCGCGGTCGTTATCTCCCATGCTTCCTCAACGGTGGCGGGTCCTCGTCATGGTGCTCTGCATGTTCTAGCCACACGCGCATGCCGGAGAGCACATCTACTCATTGCGATCGTTTCACCTTTAGAAAGGATATTTACATGGACGCTAAGTTTACCGAGCTCGTCGAGCAGCTGAACGGCCTCGATTTTAAGGGTATGTACGGCAGCGACTTCCTGCACACCTGGGACAAGACCACCGATGAGCTCAAGGCTCTCTACATCGTCGCCGACGCCCTGCGCGAGCTGCGTGAGAACAACGTTTCGTCTAAGATCTTCGACTCCGGTCTTGCCGTCTCGCTGTTCCGCGACAACTCCACCCGTACGCGCTTCTCCTTCTCTAAGGCCGCCAACCTGCTTGGCCTTGAGCTGCAGGACCTTGACGAGAAGAAGTCCCAGATCGCCCACGGCGAGACCGTCCGCGAGACCGCTACCATGATCTCCTTCATGGCCGACGTCATCGGCATCCGCGACGACATGTACATCGGCAAGGGTGACGCCTACATGGCCGAGGTCTCCGAGTCTGTCCAGCAGGCCTACGAGGACGGCGTTCTGGATCACCGTCCCACGCTCATCTCCCTGCAGTCCGATTCCGACCACCCCACGCAGTCCTCTGCCGACATGCTCTACCTCATCAACGAGTTTGGCGGCCTTGAGAACCTCAAGGGCAAGAAGGTTGCCGTCACTTGGGCCTATTCGCCCTCTTACGGCAAGCCGCTGTCCTGCCCGCAGTCGCTGATCAGCCTGCTGCCCCGCTTTGGCATGGACGTCACCCTGGCTCACCCCGAGGGCTACGACCTTATGCCCGAGGTCGTCGAGCGCGCCCGCGGCTATGCCGCCGAGTCCGGCACCACCTTTAAGCAGGTCAACACCATCGCCGAGGCCTTCGAGGGCGCCGACATCGTGATCCCCAAGAGCTGGGCTCCGTTTGCCGCCATGGAGAAGCGCACCAACCTGTACGCCGAGGGCGACGACGCCGGCATCGCCGCGCTCGAGAAGGAGCTGCTCGCTCAGAACGCCACCCATCAGGATTGGTGCTCCACGACCGAGCTCATGGAGAAGACTGCCAACGGCCAGGACACCATCTTTATGCACCCGCTGCCCGCCGACATCTCCGGTGTCTCCTGCGAGCACGGCGAGGTTAACGCCGACGTCTTCGACATGCACCGCGTGGGCATGTACAAGGAGGCCAGCTACAAGCCGTATGCCATCGCTGCCATGATGTTCCTGCAGAAGGTTGCCGATCCCGCCGCCACCCTCAAGGCCCTCGACGAGCGAAACACCGCCCGTTGGTTCCAGGCCTAAAGCTGGGCTGAGAAATGGCTAAGCGTATTGTTGTCGCCTTGGGCGGAAACGCCCTCGGCGCCAACCTTCCCGAACAGATGGAGGCCGTCAAGACGACTTCCAAGGCCATTGTCGACCTGATCGAGGAGGGCAACGAGGTCGTCGTCGTGCATGGCAACGGCCCCCAGGTGGGCATGATCGCCAATGCGATGGCCGAGCTCACGCGCTCTAACCCTCAGAAGTACATTCCCTGCCCGTTGTCCGTTTGCGGCGCCATGAGCCAGGGCTACATTGGCTATGACCTGCAAAACGCCTTGCGCGAGGAAATGCTCGACCGCAATATCGACAAGGGTGTCGCCACCGTGCTCACCCAGGTCGAGGTTGCGGCGGACGACCCGGCCTTTGCCGACCCGGTCAAGCCGATCGGTCCGTGGATGAGCGAGGCCGAGGCCAAGGAGCTGGAGGCCGACCGCGGCTATCAGTTCATCCACGACGAGAAGCAGGGCTTCCGTCGCGTGGTTGCCTCGCCCAAGCCCGTGAACATCGTCGAGCTCGACACCATCAAGTCACTCGTCGAGTCCAACCATGTGGTGATCTCCTGCGGCGGTGGCGGCATTCCCGTCACCAAGTCCCAGGGCAACCACCTTAAGGGCGCTGCCGCCGTCATCGATAAGGACTTTGCGGCCGAGAAGCTCGCTGAGCAGCTCGACGCCGATGCCCTGATCATCCTGACGGCTGTGGAGAAGGTTGCCATTGGCTTTGGCACCGACCACGAGCAGTGGCTCGACACGCTGACCGCTGCCGACGTTAAGCGTCTGTCCGAGGCCAACGAGTTCGGTCGCGGCTCCATGCTGCCCAAGGTTCAGGCCGCCTCGACGTTTGCCGAGAGCAAGCCGGGCCGCACGGCGCTCATCACGCTGCTCGAGAAGGCGCGCGATGGCCTTGCCGGCAAGACCGGTACCACGTTTACTGGCAACGCCGAGTAGGCATATCGTACTGATGTAGAGGAGGGTGTCCTGCGCTGCGGGATGCCCTCCTTTGTGTTACAGAGAGCCGAGGGGCGCTCGCTGGAAAAACGAGCGTGCGCCTGTTCCGACGGAGTGCGAGCTTGGTATGGTGGGTATAGCAACTATGGTGTCCAAGGCAACCAGGGGAGGTTTGCGAAGATGAAACTTGGTTGCGTCATTATGGCTTCGGGCGAGGGCAAGCGGTTTGGCTCTAACAAGATGCTTGCCGATATCTATGGCGAGCCGCTGATTGCCCGGACCATCGATTCGGTTCCCCGGGGCTTTGACGTTGTGGTTTCGACGCGTTGGTCCGAGGTTGCTCAGATTTGCGAGGACAAGCATTGCCCGTGCGTGCTGCACGAGGGCGAGCTGCGCAGCGAAAGCGTCCGTGCGGGCCTTTCGTGGGGAGTCGAACGCAACTGGAAAGGTTGCCTCTTTTTGCCGGGCGACCAGCCGCTTGTGAGCGCGGATTCTTTTGAGGCCATGGTTCGCGCGTTTGACGAGCGCGGCCGCAAACACCCGGTGCGCTTGGCGTGCAACGGTGAGCCTTCGAGCCCGGTGCTCTTTCCGGCGGAACTGTTCGATGCGCTTATGTGTCTTGAGGGCAAGGACGGCGGCGGTTCGATTCTCAAGGACCGCACCGACGTGGTGCTGGTCGAGGCGCGTGCCTACGAGCTGTGGGACGTCGATACCGCCAAGGGACAGCGACGCATAACGGAGCATATCGCGGCCTGCTCGTATTTTGATCGCGTGGCCAACTGTATGAATCAATAAGGAGCAACATGATCATCATCAAAAACGGCGCGCTCGTGACGCCCCAGGGGCTTCGCCGCGCCGATCTTGCCATGGAGGGCGATAAGATCGTGCGGATCGCCGCGGCAATCGAGCCTGGCGAGGGCGATACCGTCCAGGACGCCACCGACTGTTGGGTGTTCCCCGGCTTTATCGACGGCCACACGCACATGCAGTGCTGGACTGGCATGGATTGGACGGCCGATAGCTTTGAGACCGGTACGCGCGCGGCTGCCTGCGGCGGTACGACGACCATCGTGGACTACGCGACGGCCGATCGCGGCGTGACCATGCCCGACGCCTTGGCCGAGTGGCATCATCGCGCCGACGGCACCTGCACGGCAAACTACGCTTTTCATATGGCACTCGCCGAGTGGAATGAGCGCAACCGCGCCGATCTTTCGGCCATGCGCGAGGCGGGTGTATCGTCGTTCAAGACCTACTTTGCCTACGACCACCTGCGCCTGGACGATGCCGAGACGCTCGAGGTGCTGGAGGAGCTTAAGCGCGTGGGCGGTATCCTGTGCGTGCATTGCGAGAACGGCACGTTGGTGAATGAACTGCAGAAGCGCGTGTACGAACAGGGGATTCATGGGCCCGAGGGGCATGCGCTCAGCCGTCCGGACGTGTGCGAGGCCGAGGCCGTGAGCCGTCTGCTGTATCTGGCGCACCTGGCAGGGGACGCTCCGGTCAACGTGGTGCACCTTTCGACCAAGCTGGGGCTCGAGGCCATTCGCGCTGCCAAGGCGCGCGGGCAGAAGAACATCTATGTCGAGACCTGTCCTCAGTATCTGATGCTCGACGACACCTGCTATCTGGAGCAGGGAGAGGACGGCTTTGCGGGTGCCAAGTATGTGATGAGTCCGCCACTGCGCCATGCCGGCGACCGTGCGGCTCTGCGCGAGGCACTTGTGGCCGGCGAGATCGATACCATCGCCACCGACCACTGCAGCTTTAATCTGCACGGGCAAAAGGACCGCGGGCGCGACGACTTCCGCGCGATTCCCAACGGCGGGCCCGGCGTGGAGCATCGTCCCGTCGCGATTGCCACGAGCTTTGAGGGACAGCTGGGCCCCGAGGACCTCTGCCGCCTGATGAGCGAGAACCCGGCGCGCGTGTTTGGCATGTACCCGCGCAAGGGCTGTCTTGCCGAGGGCTCCGATGCCGACGTGTGCGTGTGGGATCCCCAGGCGCGCTGGACCATTCGCGCGGCGACGCAGCATCAGGCCGTGGACTACACGCCGCTCGAGGGCTTTGAGGCGCATGGCCGCGCCAGGGCCGTCTACGTCAACGGCGTGCTGGTGGCGCGCGATGGCGAGCCCACCGGAGCCCAGCCCGGTCGCTACGTGCCCCGCTAGCAGGGGGTGCCGCCAGGGTAGCTAATTTGGGACGGGGCTCTTTTAGCTACCCTGCCTACCTGATGATTTTCTCTCAACATGGGGTAGCTAAAAGAGCCCCGTCCCAAATTAGCTACCCCTGGAGGCTGGTGGCGACGACGGGACGGCCGAGGGCAGCCTCGAAGCGGTCGGCCATCGTGGGGTCGCTGAGCGCGTCGACTTGGTTGAGTATGACGTGCGCGGCGTCGAGCCTCAGCGCCTGCATCTCGGCATTGAGCACCTGGGCGACGCGCTCGGGCGTGGCGATGTCGGTGGTCTCGCAGCCGCAACGCTCGCAAAAGAGCGCGGGGCGGTGGACGGCTTCGTTGATGGGCTTGCCGAGCCCCGAGGCGCCAACGATCCAGACGATGTTGGCCGTGCCAGAGGGAATCACCGGCTCCCAGGCGGCGTGGGCCTTGAGCGGGAGCCGCTTGCTGCCGTCCGCCTCGGCCAAGACGTAGTTAAAGCGCTGTGCCAGCTTGCCGAGCGGCTCGGCGGGGGCGGAGAGCTTGCCCGTCTCGGGGTCCAAGACACCTGATTGGCAGATGCTTCCCCGCGCAAGGCCCGCGCAGGCCTCGCAGGTGCAACCGGGGACATGTGAGGCGCCCGGCTTCCAAGGTGCGGCGTCCAGGCGACGACTCGACCCGTCCCATGGCACGCCGGCGACGGGAAACATATGCGTGGTGGTGCAGAGGAGCACGCGGCCGCCCGCGCGCATAAGCTCAAGGCCGAGCGCCTTGAGCAAGGTCGACTTGCCACCGCTGCCGATAATTGCGGTGATGCCCGGCTCGAGCTTGAGCGCGGAGGCAAGGTTTCCGCTCGTCGTTTCCATCTGTTCACCGCCGTATAATACTTTGATAATAAATAATCATCAGAGTAGCGGTCGAACCGCTTTTGCTCTGCTCAAACCGTAGCACAGGGAGGTGCCCCGAAAATGCTCGTTTATGTTCGCGGCGCCGGCGATATCGCCACGGGCGTCGCCGCCCGTTTGGTGCGCGCCGGCGTGTCGGTTGTCATGGCCGATATCGCGGTTCCCACGTGCATCCGTCGCACAATCAGTTTTTGCGAGGCCATTCGCCTGGGCGAGGTTCAGGTCGAGGGCATTCGCGCTCGCTTGGCGCAGACGCCGGCAGAGGCGCTTGCAATTACCCAGGCCGGAGATGTTGCCGTTGTGGTGGATCCCCAGGCCAAGATGCTCGGCGAACTTAAGCCCGCTGCTGTGGTCGACGCGATCCTGGCCAAGCGCAACTTGGGCACCACGCGCGATATGGCGCCTGTCGTCATCGCCGTAGGACCGGGCTTTACCGCGCCGGTCGATTGCGATGCCGTGGTCGAGACCATGCGCGGGCATTTCCTCGGCCGCGTCATCACCCAGGGCTCGCCCCAGCCCAATACGGGCGTGCCGGGTGTCATCGCCGGCTATGGCAAGGAGCGCGTTATCCACAGCCCCGCCGCCGGCGTGTTTAGGTCCGACCATGTGATTGGCGACATCGTGAGTGCCGGCGATGTGATCGGGTATGCGGGCGACACTCCCATGGTCACGCAGATTGACGGCTGCTTGCGCGGCCTTTTGGCCGACGGCGTTCTGGTGACCGAGGGCTTTAAATGCGCCGACGTCGACCCGCGCGGCGATGCCAGCTATATCAACTATATTTCGGACAAGGCGACGTCGGTCGGCGGCGGCGTACTCGAGGCGCTCGCCATGTTCACCGACGTTTTTAGGGGATAGGAAGCGACGATGGAAAAGCTCGATGTGGTGAATGCTGCGCTTGGCGCTCTGAAGGCCGGTAAGACGTGCGAGCTGGTGGTAGTTGCCGGCACGGCAGGGTCATCGCCGCGCGGCGTGGGCGCCTGGATGGCCGTCTTTGCCGATGGCAGCCAAGCGGGCACCATCGGCGGCGGTAAGATTGAGCTCCTTGCGCTGGACGAGGCGCGCGAGCTGTTGGCCGCAGGGCAATCGCGTCTGGTCCGCTACACCATGGGCGGCGAGAACTCCGATACCGGCATGATCTGCGGCGGAGCCATCTGCCTGTGCTATCTGCACCTGGATGTATCGCGGGCGCCGTTGTTCCAGTCGGTTGCCGACGTCTTGGCGTATCGACGCATCGGCGACTTCGTCATCGACTTTGAACCGTTTATCGCAAGCGCGCTCGAAAGCGACGCTGCCGAATACCATGGCGAGGAGTCGCGCCGCACCATTGTGGGTTGCCCCGGGCTTTCGCTGACGGAAGAGGGGAGTAAGGTCACCTACACCAACGCCGCCTCCGAGATTCCCCCGGCGCACATCGAGACGCTTTGCCCCGAGGGCCTGACCTACATCTTTGGCTGCGGTCACGTGGGCGCCGCGACGGCGCGCGTGCTCACGGCGGCGGGCTTTGCCGTCGTGGCGTGCGATGACCGCCCCGGCACGTTGACGCCCGAATGGGTACCCGGCGTCTACGACCGTCGTCTGGTCGACTACAAGAACCTGGACGAGCAATGCCCCATCGGTCCGCGCGATCTGGTAGTCGTCGCCACGGCGGGCCACAAGTCCGATATCGATGTGGTGATTCAGGCCTTGCGCGCCAAGCCCGCCTATTTGGGTTGCCTGGGTTCGCGCCGCAAGACGGCCTTTGTGCGGGCTCGATTGGAGCAGGAAGGCTTTACGCAGGACCAGATCGACGAGCTGCACCTGCCGATCGGCGTTGCCATTCAGGCCGAGGACCCCGAAGAGATCGCCATCTCCATCGCCGCCGAGATGATCCATCTGCGTCGCACCAAGCTCGTCCCCCGCAAGCGCTAGTCGCATCCCAGGGGTAGCTAATTTGGGACGGGGCTCTTTTAGCTACCCTGCCTGCTCGATGATTTTTCTGGGACGGGGATTAAAAAATCATTCTGAAAGCAGAGCTTTGTCGCTGAGTAGTCAATTTGGGACGGGGCTATTTTAGCTGCCCCGTCCGTCAATCAACCTAACCGTCGTGCCACCAGCCGGGGTAGCTAAAATAGCCCCGTCCCAAATTGACTACTCGCCAATCGCATACATGACAGAATAATTTTTTAATCCCCGTCCCAGAAAAATCATCTCGAGGCGTTCGCTCACTGTTGGGTAGCTAAAAGAGCCCCGTCCCAAATTAGCTACCCCAACCCTCTGCCGCATGCGGGTCAAAATGTTACCTGTGCCATAGGAGTTTGGCGCCCATCGTCTGGTGTTCGATCCAGCGGCGTGCGCCGTGGTGGGCGTTGTGGCCATCGTGAACGCCGTGCAGGTTATGGGAGAGTTTGCCGCCGTGTCCTCTGCTGCGCTCGATACCCCCGCGACCGATAGTCAGATCTCGGGCGGATTGATCGCCAATGGTCTCGTCAGTATGCTCTCGGGCTTTTTGGGCGGCGTCCCCACGGCAACCTTTGGCCAGAATGTGGGCATCATCGCCGAGAACAAGGTCGTCAACCGTATGGTCTTTACGCTCGCAGCCGCCATTCTGCTCGTCGCGGGCCTGCTGCCCAAGTGCGCGGCAGTGCTCACGTCCGTTCCGCAACCGGTGATCGGCGGCGCCACCATTGGCGTGTTCGCAACCATCGGCATGAACGGTGTGGTCATGTTTTCCCGCCACGGCCTGTCTCAGCGCGATACCACGCTCATGGGTCTCTCTATCGCCTTTGGCACGGGCATTGAGCGCACGGCCGGCGCGCTTGCTGGCGCTGGATTCCCCGCATGGGTCGACACCGTCTTTGGCGGATCCTCCATTGCCGTCGCCGCACTTGTCGCCGTCGTCCTCAACCTGGTCCTGCCTCGCAAAAAATAACGCCCCATATATGAGTTGCGGTGAAATACGGATTGTTTAAGCCTGTTAGGCCGTCAAACAGCCCCTATTTCACCGCGACTTCCATTTTGATCCCCTGGGGGCGGAGGAAAATGGATCACTCAGAGGGCCAGGCGACCCAAGTGATCCGTTTTCCTCCGTCCCCTAGGGACCCATTTGTGCGAGGGAGTTGTGGAGTTGTGCAGGCAGACGATGTTTTTCTGGAAATACGCACCCAATGCGCGTATAGTACCGATTGTTTTGTCGGCTCCTGCTGCGTCGATTCCAAACCGCGAAATGCCATGAGCGGCGCGGATGCAGTCAGGAGGCACGAGGACAACCCGCCGTGGCCACGCCCCGTGCTTAAAACCCCAAGAAGGAGTGAACAATGGCAGAAGAGAAGTATGTGCCGCGTCTGAAGGCCAAGTACAACAACGAGGTCAAGCAGCAGCTTCAGGACAAGTTCCAGTACGAGAACGTCATGATGATCCCCAAGTTTGAGAAGATCGTCGTGAACATGGGTGTCGGCGAGGCCGCTACCGATTCCAAGGCCATCGACGGTGCCGTGCGCGACCTGCGCGCCATCACCGGCCAGCAGCCGATGATCACCCGTGCCCGCAAGTCCATCGCTACCTTCCGCCTGCGCGCTGGTATGCCGATCGGCTGCAAGGTTACCCTGCGTGGCGACCGTATGTGGGAGTTCTTCGATCGTCTGACCTCCGTCGCTATCCCCCGTATCCGCGACTTCCGCGGCATCTCCGCCAAGAGCTTCGACGGCCGTGGTAACTTCTCCATGGGCGTCACCGAGCAGCTCATCTTCCCCGAGATCGACTTTGACTCCGTCGATCACCAGCGTGGTATGGACATCACTTTCGTGACCACCGCCAACACCGATGAGGAGGCCAAGGCCCTTCTGGACGCCTTTGGTTTCCCGTTCAAGAAATAGGTTCACCTGCCCTATAAGCGCCGTTCCCACAAGGGGACGGCGCTTGGGGCGAACAATACTCTATGTGAGGAGGATATAAGTGGCTAAGACATCGATGATCGTCAAGTGCAATCGCAAGCAGAAGTTCTCTACTCGTGAGTACACGCGCTGCCAGCGCTGCGGCCGTCCGCACTCTGTGTACCGCAAGTTCGGCCTGTGCCGTGTCTGCTTCCGCGAGCTTGCACTCAAGGGCGAGCTTCCCGGCGTTAAGAAGGCCAGCTGGTAAGTCACTACCAGCGTTTCAAGCATCCGTTTGGAACAGGGAAAACGTGCTAGTTAGGCTTTGCCGTTAAGGGCGGCGAAGAACCAAGAGCACGTGTTCATCAAGAACGAAGGAGAATCTGTATGAACCTTACAGACCCGATCGCAGATATGCTTACGCGCATTCGTAACGCTAACTCTGTGAACAAGGCCACGGTCTCCATGCCGAGCAGCAAGAAGCTCGTCGAGATCGCTCGTGTTCTGCACGAGGAGGGCTACATCGAGGGCTACGATGTCGAGGACACCGTTCCCCAGAAGACTCTGCACATCACGCTTAAGTATGGTCCCAAGAAGGCTAAGGTCATCAACGGCATCCGCCGCATTTCCAAGCCGGGCCTGCGTAAGTACACCGGCGTTGCCGACATGCCCCGCGTCCGCGGTGGCCTTGGTACCGCCATTATTTCCACCAGCCATGGCGTCATGACCGACCGCGATGCTCGCAAGCACAACGTCGGCGGCGAGATCATCGCTTACGTCTGGTAATTCGCTCGGTAGGTAGAAGGAAAGGAGATCACCGTGTCTCGTATCGGTAATAAGCCTGTCCAGATTCCCGCCGGAGTCGAAGTGGCAGTCAACGGCAACAACGTTGTCGTCAAGGGCCCCAAGGGCCAGCTCGAGCTCGATGTCTATGAGAAGCTCGCTATCAATATCGAGGACAACGTCCTCACCGTTTCCCGTCCCGACGACGAGCGTGAGACCCGTGCCCGCCATGGCCTCACCCGCGCCCTCATCCACAACATGGTTGTTGGCGTTTCCGAGGGCTTCGAGAAGAAGCTCGAGCTCGCCGGCGTCGGTTACCGCGTGCAGCAGAAGGGCAAGAACCTCGAGTTCTCCCTGGGCTTCTCGCACCCCGTGATCGTCGAGGCTCCCGAGGGTATCACCTTCGAGGTTCCCGACAACACCCACGTGAACGTCAAGGGTATCAACAAGCAGCAGGTCGGTCAGATCGCCGCTGAGATCCGCGGCCACCGTCCTCCCGAGCCTTACAAGGGCAAGGGTATCCACTACGTTGGCGAGCACATCCGCCGCAAGCTGGGTAAGGCCGCCAAGTAGTCGTAACCGACTCACTCGCATAAGACCAGCACCCCGTTAGGTGCTGGCAAGATCAACCTTTTTAGGAGTTTACGTATGAACAAGCATAAGGCGAAGCTGGAAGGCCTCAAGCGTCGTCAGCGTCGTGTTCGCGGCAAGATCTCGGGTACCGCCGAGCGTCCGCGTCTTCGCGTGACCCGTACTAACGCCAACATCTATGCCCAGATCATCGACGACAGCAAGGGCTCCAGCCTGACGCTCGTCTCTGCCTCGACCCTCGAGGCCGAGTTCAAGGGCACCCACACCTCGAACAAGGAGGCTGCGGAGAAGGTCGGTCAGCTCGTTGGCAAGCGTGCCATCGAGGCCGGCATCACCAAGGTCGCCTTCGATCGCGGTGGCCGTATCTACCATGGTCGCGTCAAGGCCCTCGCCGACGGTGCTCGTGCCGCCGGTCTCGAGTTCTAGGAGGTATGTAGCACATGGCTCGTAATCAGAAGCAGCAGCGCGAGGCCTCCGAGTTCGAGGAGCGCGTCGTTTACATCAACCGCGTGTCGAAGACCGTCAAGGGCGGTCGTCGCATGAGCCTCGTCGCTCTCGTCGTCGTTGGCGATGGCAAGGGCAACGTCGGCGTTGGCATGGGCAAGTCCGCTGAGGTGCCCATGGCCATCTCCAAGGCGTCTCTCGATGCCAAGAAGAACATGTTCCACGTGCCGGTGACCGAAGAGGGCACCATTCCGCACGAGGTTATCGGCCACTTTGGTGCCGGCCGCATCATCATCAAGCCCGCTGTCGAGGGTACCGGCGTTATCGCCGGCGGCGCTGTGCGTCCCCTCTTTGAGCTTGCTGGCATCAAGAACGTCCTGTCCAAGTCCCTCGGTACCGACAACGGCCTCAACATCATCAAGGCTGCCGTCGAGGGCCTCAAGGAGCTCTCCAGCCCTGAGGACGTCGCGGCTCGCCGTGGCCTGACGGTCTCCGAGATGTTCGTCGGTAAGGAGAACTAAGCATGGCTGACACCATCAAGATCAAGCAGGTCCGCAGCACCAACGGTTGCAAGCAGGACCAGGTCCGTACTGTCCGTGCCCTCGGTCTCCACAGGATCCGCGAGGTTCGCGAGATTACTGACAACGAGTCCGTCCGCGGCATGATCTTCAAGGTCAAGCACCTTGTCGAGATTGTAGAGGAGTAGCAAATGCAGCTTCACGATCTTACTCCCGCGCCCGGTTCCACCAAGAACCGCAAGCGCGTTGGCCGTGGCAATTCTTCGGGTCACGGCACCACTTCTGGCCGCGGCCAGAAGGGCCAGGGCTCTCGCTCTGGCGGCACCAAGGGTGCCGGCTTCGAGGGTGGCCAGACTCCGCTGGCTATGCGCCTGCCCAAGCTTCCGGGCTTCCGCAACCCCCGTCGTATCGAGTACACCGCTGTTAACGTTGAGCGTCTCGAGCGTAAGTTCGAGGATGGCGCTGTGATCGACGGTGCTGCTCTTAAGGCCGCTCGCATCACCAAGAGCGAGTTCGAGCCCGTCAAGGTGCTCGGCAATGGTGAGCTTACCAAGAAGTTCACGGTCAAGGTCGACAAGGTCAGCGCTTCTGCGCAGGCCAAGATCGAGGCCGCCGGCGGAAAGGTCGAGCTGCCGTGCTAAATGGTCTTAAGAATGCTTTCCGCATCAAAGAACTGCGCGAAAAGATTCTTTTTACCATAGCTATGCTCGTCGTGTACCGCATTGGTGCGCACGTTCCTGTGCCCGGCATTCCCTTCCAGGGGATGCTGGGCCTTTTCTCGACCGATAACAATTCGGTCGCCGCAGGTGCTATGGCCCTCCTGAATCTTTTCTCTGGCGGCGCGTTGAGCTATGTGTCGGTGTTTTCGCTGGGCATCATGCCTTACATCACCAGCTCGATCATCCTCCAGATGCTCCAGGCCGTTGTGCCTTCCCTGCATGAGCTTGCCCGCGAGGGCGAGGTCGGTCAGACCAAGATTACGCAGTATTCGCGTTACCTCACCCTGGCTCTGGCAATCCTCAACTCCGTGGGCTACCTCTTCCTCTTTAAGAGCTTCGGCATCAGCTTTAATGGCGCCGCCGCTCCCGAGATCATCTTCGACCTCATGATCGTCGGCACGCTCACCGCGGGCGCCATGCTGATCATGTGGATAGGTGAGCTCATTACCCAGCGCGGTATCGGCAATGGCATGTCGCTGATCATCTTTGCGAACATCATGGCCGGTCTGCCGCAGGCGATCTTCTCCAGCACCGAGGGCAATGGCGGTGGCATCATCACTATGGTGATCATCTGCGCCATCATCCTGCTGGTTATCCCGCTGATCGTTTTCCTTGAGCGCGGCCAGCGCCGCATTCCGGTCTCCTACGCTAAGCGCGTCGTGGGCCGTCGCATGATGGGTGGCCAGACCACCTACCTGCCCATCAAGGTCAACACCGCGGGTGTCGTGCCGATCATCTTCGCTTCGGCGCTGCTGTACTTCCCGGCTCAGGTTGCCGTGTTCTTCCCCGGCATCGGCTGGATTCAGGCAGTTGCCTCTGCGCTTTCGACCGGTTGGCTCAACTGGGTGCTTAACGTTGTCCTCATCGTGTTCTTCGCGTACTTCTACACCTCCATGGTGTTCAATCCCGATGACACGGCCGACAACCTTAAGAAGCAGGGCGGCTTTATTCCGGGCGTTCGTCCGGGTAGGGCTACCGCGGCCTACATCAAGAACGCGCTCAACAAGATTACGCTTCCCAGCGCTGTCTTTTTGGCGCTCATCGCCATCGTGCCTTCGATCATCTTCTCCTTCACGGGCAATCAGCTGATCCAGGCATTTGGCGGCACGTCCATCCTCATCATGGTCGGCGTCGTGCTCGACACGGTCGACAAGCTCGAAGGCCAGATCAAGATGTATGATTACGATGGATTCTTTAAATAGGCTAGAGGAGGATTGCTCATGAACCTCGTATTGCTCGGAGCTCCGGGTGCCGGTAAGGGCACCGTTGCACAGGAGCTCGTCGCCGAGTTTGGCGTCGCCCACATCTCCACGGGCGACCTGCTGCGTGCTGCCGTCAAGGGTGGCACCGAGCTTGGTATTCAGGCTAAGAAGTACATGGACGCTGGCGAGCTCGTTCCCGACCAGCTCGTGATCGACCTTGTCAAGGAGCGCCTTGCCGCCGATGACGCCCAGCAGGGCTTCATCCTCGACGGCTTCCCGCGCAACACCGCCCAGGCTGTGACGCTCGATTCCGAGCTCTCCGCCATGGGTCGCGAGATCGACTGTGCCCTTCTGGTCGACGTGGCCCCCGAGGTCATCATCGATCGTCTGTCTTCGCGTCGAACCTGCCGCGCCTGCGGTTACACCGGCACTGCTGCCGATGTTACCTGCCCCAAATGCGGCGGCGAGATGTATCAGCGCGACGACGATAAGCCCGAGACCATCAAGAACCGTCTCGACGTCTACGAGAAGTCCACGAGCCCGCTTGTCGATTACTATCGTGGCCAGGGTCTGCTCAAGTCGGTCAACGGTGACCAGGCTCGCGAGACCGTATACGGGGATGTCAAAGAGGCCCTCGGTCTATGATTAAGATTAAGTCTGCAACGCAAATCGAGCAGATGAAGAAGGCAGGAGCGCTATCTAAGATGGCGCTCCGCCACGTTGGAGCCATGGTGCGCCCCGGCGTTTCGACTTTTGAGCTCGATCAGCTCGCGGAGCAGATTATCCGCATGCATGGCGGCACCCCGGCCTTTAAGGGTTACGGCGGGTTCCCGGGGACCATTTGCGCATCGATCAACGATGCCGTGGTCCACGGTATTCCCAACCCCGATATGATCCTGCGCGATGGCGATATCATTTCCATCGATACGGGAGCCGTTGTCGACGGTTGGGTTGGCGATAACGCATGGACGTTTTTCGTCGGCACCCCTACGCCCGAGGCCAAGGCCCTGTGCGAGGTCACGCGCGATTGCCTTAAGGCTGCCATTGAGCAGGCTGTTCCCGGTAACCATATCGGGGATGTTGGTTATGCCGTCCAGTCCCTCGCCGAGTCTCACGGTTATGGCGTGCTTCGTGACTATGTGGGCCATGGCATTGGCCGCGTGATGCACGAGGACCCCAACGTTCCTAACTATGGAAAGAAGGGGAGGGGCGTTCGCCTCCAGGCCGGTATGGTCATTGCCATCGAGCCGATGGTAACGATGGGTTCCAACCATGTGAGCACGGGCTCCGACGGTTGGATCGTCACCACCAACGACCACCTGCCCGCCGCGCACTACGAGAACACCGTCGCCATCACCAATGACGGTCCGGTGATTCTCACCACCGATGCGCAAGGATCCTGGTGTTCGCTCCAAGGCGGAGAAATGTAAAAGTCGCCGCCCCCTGATGCCCATCCTCGCCTTTCAATTTCGAAGGCATGACCCCAAGGTCTATGCCTTCTCATTTCAAGGCGATCTTGGGCATCAGGGAACGGCTTTGTTTTACATTTCAAATGTAACAAGTTCCACGTAGTTGTGGAGCCATTACGAAGTTATTACGATGCGTGTATACGTGTTGTAGAATACTCAATCGCTGTCGTTTTCTAGAGAAAGATGATTGCTTGTGAAGAAGGAAGACGCAATTGAGCTCGAGGGTACGGTAAAGGAACCGTTGCCTAATGCCATGTTTAAGGTCGAGCTCGAGAACGGTCATTCGGTTCTGTGCAACATTTCTGGCAAGATTCGAATGAATTACATCCGTATTCTCCCCGGTGACAGGGTTGTCGTGGAGCTTTCCCCGTACGACCTGACCCGCGGCCGCATCACCTATCGCTACAAATAGCGGCACGCATACACGCACTCTATTTCCGACTGCAGGCTTAGCTCAACCTACGGTCGGATTGTGTGTGAAGACCAGCCATAGTTTTAAACGCCTGCGGCTGGGCGAGTAGATAGTAGGGAAGTAGTTTGAGCGCTACCGAAAGGAAGAACGATGAAGGTACGTCCTTCGGTCAAGAAGATGTGCGATAAGTGCAAAATCATTAGGCGCCATGGCAAGGTCCTCGTCATTTGCGAGAACCCCCGTCATAAGCAGCGTCAGGGTTAAGAGAGGAGACTACGTTGGCCCGTATTAATGGTGTCGACCTCCCGCGTGAGAAGCGCGTTGAGATCGGTCTGACCTACATTTACGGCATCGGCCGCACCACTGCGACGAAGATTTGCGTCGAGTGCAACGTTAACGTGGATACGCGCGTTAAGGACCTCACCGAGGATGAGGTTAACGCCATCCGCGAGTATATCGACAAGAACCAGATCATGGTTGAGGGCGACCTCCGCCGTGAGCGCAACCAGAACGTCAAGCGCCTTATGGACATCGGCTGCAACCGCGGCCTTCGTCACCGCAAGGGCCTCCCGGTCCGCGGCCAGCGCACCCACACTAACGCTCGTACCCGCAAGGGCCCGAAGCGTCAGATCGGTGCTAAGAAGAAGAAATAAGGAGCGCTAGATAGATGGCTACTGCTAAGAAGAACGTTCGCGCTGCCCGTCTGAAGCGCGCGGACCGTAAGAACATTTCCGTGGGCCAGGCTCACATCCGTTCTACGTTCAATAACACGATCGTTTCGATCACCGATCCCCAGGGCAACGTCATTTCCTGGAAGTCGGCTGGCCAGGTGGGCTTCAAGGGCTCCCGTAAGTCCACGCCGTTCGCTGCCCAGATGGCTGCCGAGGCTGCTGCCAAGCAGGCCATGGAGCACGGTATGAAGAAGGTTTCCGTCTTCGTCAAGGGCCCCGGCTCCGGTCGTGAGACCGCCATCCGCTCCCTCCAGGCTGCTGGCCTCGAGGTCTCGAGCATTCAGGACAAGACCCCCATCCCGCACAACGGCTGCCGCCCCAAGAAGCGTCGCCGCGTGTAACTGAAAGGATCGTATCAATATGGCAATCGACAGGACTCCTGTTCTTAAGCGCTGCCGTCAGCTCGGGATCGATCCCGCTGAGCTCGGTTACAGCAGCAAGAAGGAATCTATCCGTCAGCCCAAGCGCCGTCGCAAGGAATCTGAGTACGGCATGCAGCTGCGCGAGAAGCAGAAGGTCAAGTTCATCTATGGCGTTCTGGAGAAGCAGTTCCACGGCTACTTCAACAAGGCCCGTAAGATGAACGGCGTCACCGGTGAGAACCTCATGATCATCCTTGAGTCTCGCCTCGACAACGTTGTTTTCCGTCTTGGCTTCGCTCGCACCCGTAAAGAGGCTCGTCAGTCCGTCCGCCACGGTCACTTCACCGTGAACGGCAAGCGCGTGGACATCCCGTCCTACCGCGTCAAGGCCGGCGACGTCGTCGCTGTTGGCGAGAAGTTCCGTGACCTCCTCCCCATCAAGGAGGCTCTGATTTCCTCCGAGCGCTTTGAGGTCCCTGGCTGGCTTGAGGTCGATATCGAGAAGCTGTCTGGTAACGTGCTCGCTCTGCCGACGCGTGAGCAGATCAGCGGTGATATCAACGAGCAGCTCATCGTCGAGCTCTACTCTAAGTAGTCCATCCGGGCTGCTGAGGCTGGAGGTAATACATGTCAGAATTCATTAGGCCTCAGGTTCAGGTCGAAGAGATCAACGAGACGTCTGCTCGTGTCTCCGTCGAGCCGCTCGAGCGCGGTTACGGTGATACGCTGGGCAACTCCCTGCGTCGCGTTCTTCTGTCCTCGCTCGAGGGTGCCGCCGTCGAGGCTATTCAGATCGATGGTGCGCAGCACGAGTTCATGACCATCCCTAACATGGTCGAGGATGTCACTGACATCGTCCTGAATGTCAAGGGTCTTGTCTTCAGGGCTCTCGGCACGACCGACGAGGCGACCGCCACCATCTCGGTTGACGGCCCCTGCGAGGTCACCGGTGCGGACTTCTTTATTCCGTCCGAGTTTGAGTTGGTCAACCCCGAGCAGCACATCGCTACGCTCACCGAGGGTGGCCATCTCACCATGAGCATGCGCATCGGCTATGGCCGCGGCTATGTCTCTGGCGAGGCCAACAAGCGCGACAACGATCCCATCGGTGTGATCCACGTCGACTCGCTGTACTCGCCGGTATCCCGTTGCGCCAAGCTCGTTGAGGCTTGCCGTGTCGGTCAGCATACCGACTACGACCGCCTTGTCCTCGAGATCGAGACCAACGGCTCCATCGCCCCGCGCGACGCCGTGGTCCAGGCTGCCAATATCATCAACCAGCATATGGCTGCCTTTATGAACCTTGCCGAGACCCCCGAGGTCGAGGAGGAGGTTTCGATCTTCGCTCCCGAGGTCACCAACGACAACGCCGAGCTGGACAAGCAGATCGAGGATCTGGACCTTTCTGTCCGTTCCTACAACTGCCTTAAGCGTGCCAGCATTCACTCGGTCCGTCAGCTCGTTGAGTTCTCGGAGAACGATCTTCTGAACATCCGCAACTTCGGTGTTAAGTCGATCGAGGAAGTGAAGGACAAGCTTGAGTCCATGGGCCTGAGCCTGAAGGCTTAATGCTTCGCATATTTGAGGAGAAACTAGACCATGCGTCACAACGTTAAGAAGGGCCTGAAGCTCGGCACCGATGCGAGCCACACCAAGGCCATGAAGAAGAGCCTGGCCAAGGCCCTCTTCGAGAACGACCGCATCAAGACCACCGAGACCCGCGCTAAGGCGCTGCGTTCGGTTGTCGAGCCGATCATCACCTGGGCCAAGAAGGGCGACCTGCACTCTCGTCGTCTGGCTATCGCCAAGCTCGGCGATAAGCAGCTCGTTGCCGAGATCTTCGACAAGGCTGCTCAGGGCATGTGGCAGGATCGCAACGGCGGTTACACCCGCATCATGAAGCTCGGTAACCGTAAGGGCGACAACGCTCCCATCGTTATCATGGAGCTCGTCACCGAGCCTTGCACGCCCAAGGCCAAGAAGGCTGCTCCGGCCCCCAAGAAGGCCGCTGCTCCCAAGAAGGTCGAGGCTGTCGAGGAGACCGCTGCCGAGGAGGCTCCTGCTGAGGAGACCGCTGAGTAGACAATTCGTCTGCATAGGCTATATTCGAGGGGTACGTTCGCGTACCCCTCTTTTTTTGTCACGATATCGTTGTTTGTTTGTTGGGAGCGCCCATGACCGCGCCGTCTGATTTCAATTTGACTCCAGAGCTCGATGCCACGTTGGTGTTTCGTGTTGCCTATGATGGCTCGTCCTATAGCGGATTTGCCGAGCAGCCGGGGCAGACGACGGTTGCCGGAGAGCTGCGTCTTGCCATAGAGACGCTCTTGCGCCGCTCAGTCGATTTGACGTGTGCCGGGCGCACCGATGCAGGGGTGCATGCGGTGGCCCAATACATCAGCGTGCCCGTTACGGACGCAGAGCTCGCTTTAACGCGCCGCAGGTGGCTGCGAGCTATGGATGCGCTGCTGCCCAAAGATATCGCCGTTAATGAGGTCTACAAGGCCCGTAAGGGCTTTTCTGCGCGTTTTGACGCACGTTCTCGGACCTATACCTACCGCATTGCCGATCGCGATGCGCGTCCGGTGCTATCGCGTGGTGCGGTATGGTGGCATCGTTATCCTTTGGACGTGGATGCGATGGCAGCCGCCTGCCCAGCGCTTTTGGGCGAACAGGACTTTAAGAGCTTTTGTAAGGTCGCTTCTGCCGTGGGCAAGCCAACGCATCGTTGCGTGATGCGTGCCGAGTTTGGCCACGAGGTCGCCTTTGGCGAGGATATCCTCACGTTTACCATCGAGGGCAATGCGTTTTTGCATTCGATGGTGCGCACCATCGTGGGAACGCTCGTCGAGATCGGCATGCATCGCCGCGATCCCGAGTGGATGCGCGAGGTGATTGACGCTTGCGATCGTACTGCTGCGGGTCCCACGGCGCCGGCGTGCGGCCTTACCTTTATGGGCGTAGATTATGACCCCACCGAGCTCGTCGCGCTCGAATAGGAGAGAAGCGAGAGCCATCTAAGTATGCTGCTCGTGTGGGCGAGCCGTGTGCAACATCTGTTCTTGGCGTGCAGCGCATCAGGCGACTCATTGCGTTTATTGCCGGGGTGTACCATGAACGGCAGTTGATTATTGCTGTCGAGAGGATGGACAACTTGCTTCGACGTGGCTCGCTTCCGCGACTTTCGGTGATCCTTGTTGTGGAGGGTTCACCCAGCTACGCGATGCGCGCACTCGAAAGCGTCCAAAACCAAGACCTCTACGATATGCAGATTGTCGTTGCATGTCGCAACGCTGCGCCGGGCGTTCGTCATTCGCTCGATGTTGCCGCGGGCAGAGATATTCACATCGATTTGATAGACGTCGACGATCCGTCGAGCGGAGCTTGCCTTCGCGAGGGTTTTGCCGCTTCGCGCGGGGCCCACATTATCGCAATGAGCGCCGACGAGTGGTTTGCGCCGCACGCGTTTTTGGCAATGCTCGATGTCGCTTGTGAGACCTCGGCAGATATCGTATTTCCCTCGGTGTCGCTCGATCGCTACGATACGCATCGGGAACGCCATTCTCGTATGTTGGACGCGCAATCCATTGCCCTTGCCGACGATGGAGACCGGGCTTTAGGCCTGGCCAAGCTGGTCGAGAGCGGTCTGGTTTGTCAACATTCCGGCGTGATGTATGAACGCGCCCTGTTTGAGTTGTGTCTGCAGCATGCCGAGTCGTATCGTGCGATCGCCTTTTTGGCGCCTGCCCTTTCGCATGCGGAACGCGTATTTGGGTGCGCCGAAGCTTGTTTCCATACGGCCGCGCCATCGGTTGCGGATTCATTCGACCCCACCATGTTCTCGCGACTTTCCGATGACGCCAAGGCGCTTGAAGAGCTTTGCGTGCCATTTGACGCAATAGATGACGATAACCATCTAAAGCTGGCCTGCCAACGGTTTTACTATGGCCGCTTGGTTGCTTGTATCGAGAATTTGTGCCTGAGCCCCCATGGGGTGTCTTCAATTGAGCGCACGGCACGATTGCGTGATATGCTCAACGACGTGCGGACCCGCCAGATGGCGGTGGCCCTTAAGGGAGAGCGCCGAGGCCTTGGGCTTTTGTTTGGGCCGATTGCCAACGTTAAGCCTATGCGCTGCGTTATGTATGCGCATCTGGCTGCTTTTTTGAACAGAACGGGCGCAAGGGTAGCCTAGCTGTGTCATATTCGAAAATAATTTGCATAGAATTGTTTCGAAATGCGTTCTTATTCACAAATAGCCTCAAATAGCGCTAAACTATTCAATCACTGATAGATTGTCTTCGCCATCTATGGAGTGAGGTTTTATATGGCTAAAAAACGCAACGGGCGCCAGGATGCCATCAGAGATATCGTGCGCAATAAAGACGTGCGTACGCAGCGCGTGCTGGTGGACGAACTCCGCGCCATGGGCTTTGATTGCACGCAGGCGACGGTTTCGCGTGACATCGCCGATATGGGGCTGCGCAAACTGCCCGAGGGCATCTATGTTCTGGCTGAGGACCTGCACCTGCAGCGCATGGTCTCCGAGCTGGTTACCGGTGTGTTGCGCACCGACAACCTGGTTATGATTAAGGCTCAGCCCGGCACCGCCTCGGGCATTGCCGCGGCTGTCGATGCGGCCGAGCTGCCCGATGTGCTCGGGTCGCTTGCCGGCAATGACACGATTTTGGTTATCGCTCAGACTGCCGAGGATGGCGAACGCCTCGAAGCGCTGATTAACAAGCTCAGTGCCGCGCGTAAATAGCTTTACGCGCGTAAACAACGCCAGCTAAGACGGCAGAAATACAGGGGCGTCGGTTTTGAGCCGACGCCCTTTTTGTGGCGGTCCTGTCGTGGCATCTCGATTGCGCGCGATATGCCATGTATGTCCCAGCTAAAAGCGCCCGAGCATTTGAGCTGCTCGGGCGCTTTGCTATCTACTGATCTGTGGAGGGATCGGGGGTCGGGCTAGGGCTGGGATCGGGGGTCGGGCCAGGGTCGGGGCTGGGGCTGGGATCGGGGCTGGGGCTGGGGTCGGGAGTAGGGGTGGTACTGCCGCCATCGCCTTCGCCGCCGGTGTTGCCGCCCTCGTTGCCGCTCCCGCCGGTGGTCTCCGTCTCTTCTTCCTCGTCTTCGTCCTTATCCTCGTCCTCTTCCTTCTTCTTGTTGTTTGTGCCGTAGAACTTCCAGACGTTATTGTTCTTGTACGTGGGAGCCGTTCCGGTCGGGAACTCCTCGCGCTCGGCGCCCGCAAGAACGGTGTTCATGAACTTCTTAAAGACGGGCAGGTTGGTGCTGTCGCCCAGCAGGTCCGAACCGTACTTTTGGATGGGAATCTCGCCTGCGGAATAACCGGTCCACAGGGCGCATGCCAGTTGCGGCGTGTAGCCGCAGAACCACAGGTTGGTGGTGTTGTCAGTGGTGCCCGTCTTGCCGGCATAGGGCTGGTTGACGCTCAGCGCGCCGGCGGCACCCGTGCCGCTGCCCTGCATGACGCCGGATAGAACGTCGGTAACCGCGGCAGCCTCACCTTCGGTGAGCACCCGCGTGGGATTGTCGGTGTGCTGGTACAGAACCGAGCCGGTACGCGAGTCGATCTCGGTGATGGCGATCGGCTGGCGATAATAGCCGCCGTTGGCAAAAGCGGCGTAGGCCGATGCCATCTCGAGCGGTGAGATGGACCCGGTGCCGAGCGTCATGACGGGAACGTCCTCGATATTGTCCTTGGCGGGATCGATGCCGAGCTTTTTGACGAGCGACATGATCTTGTCATTGCCGATGGCTTCGGCCACCTGAATATAGCCGGTGTTGGATGAGTATGCCGTTGCCTGCTTAAGCGTGATGTTGCCATAGCTCTGGTTGCCATAGTTTTGCACCTCGGTCGTGGTGCCCTTGGCCTTGAGTGGCGAGTTGCAGTTGAGAATGACGTTGGGGTTCATGCCGTTTTGGATGGCAGTTGCCAGCGTAAAGGCCTTAAACGTGGAGCCCACGGGGCGCTTTGCCGTAGCGTGGTTCACGTGATTCTCGTCGGCGTTGTAGTCGTAGCCGCCCACCATGCACTTGATGTAGCCGGTCTTGGGGTCAACGACAACCATGCCCATGTCCAGGCCATCGAGCGAAAGCGTGTCGAGCTGTGAGCGCACAGCCTCCTCGGCCACCTGCTGCATGGTGGGGTCGATGGTGGTCTTAACAGTCAGGCCACCCTTAAAGAGCACGTCGGTGGAGAACTCCTGCTCGAGCAGCTGCTTGACATAGGAGACAAAGTAGGGCTGTGAGTATACGTCGACACCGCTGCCCGAGATCTCGGTCACGTTGAGGGTGATGGGCTCAGCCTGCGCGGCATCGTGCTCTTCCTGCGTGATGTGGCCCAGGCGCAGCATGTTGTCGAGCACCTTATTGCGGCGGGAAAGCGCCAGGTCGGGATTGACCGTGGGGTCGTACTGTGAAGGCGAGTTGGGCAGACCGATGAGCAGCGCGGCCTCGCTCAGGGTGAGGTCGGAAGCACTCTTGGAGAGGTAGGTCTCGGCGGCGGCCTCGATGCCATAGGCGCCGTGGCCATAGTAAATGGTGTTGAGGTACATCATGAGGATCTCGTCTTTGGAGTACATGTCCTCCATCTTGATGGCGATATAGGCCTCGCGCACCTTACGCTCGATGGTCGAGTCGAACTGCTCCTCCTGCAGGATGGTGTTGCGCACCAGCTGCTGGGTGATGGTCGAGGCTCCTTCGTGGCCGCCGGCAAGGGTTGCCACCGAGGCACGCGCGATGCCCAAGAGGTCGATGCCGCCGTGCTCGTAGAAACGCTCGTCCTCGACGTCGATCGTGCCCTGCAGGACGTACGGGGAGACCTGGTCCTTGGTGATGGACTTGCGGTTTTGGGTATAGAAGCTGGCGATCTTGTTGCCGTTGCAGTCAACAATCTCGGTAGGCTCGCTGACCAGATAGGCGTTGGCGTCGGTGTAGTCGGGCAGGTCGGACAGCCAGCGGTTGACGTTGCCGATCATGCCGATGCCAAATGCTACGCCCGCGATGAGCAAAAAGCCCAAAAGCGAAAGCAGGATGACGGGCAGGACGTGCGTCTTAGAGCGACCGTGTCCCTGTCGTTGGCGAGGACCCATATGTTGACCTCCAAGTATGTCGTGCCAGGCGGCGGGTGTGCGTCGGGCAGGATGGACATAAGTTATTACACGATAAACCAATCGAGCCGCGCGAAGCCTCGTGTATGCTGGTTGACGGCAATTAACAGAGCGATTGCATACCTTGGTAAGGAGTTTGCCGATGGCGATTTGGGCGACTGAGCCTAGCAGACAATGCGGGAATGGGACGCCAACATCGGGGCTGGCACTGCCCGAGCTGTTGGCTCCGGCTGGCGGGCTCAATCAGATGCTCGCCGCGATCGCGGCAGGTGCCGATGCCATTTATGCCGGGTTGAGCGGATTTAACGCCCGCGTGAGTGCGCACGGGTTTAGTGACGACGAATTTGCGCGCGGGTGTGCCGTGGCGCACGCCCATGGTGTGCGCGTGTACGTGACGCTCAACGTATTCGTGTTCGACGACGAGCTGTCCGAAGCCGTGGCACTGGGGGCACATGCGCATGCGCTGGGCGCCGATGCATTGATCGTGGCAGATGCGGGCCTAGCCCGCGCGCTGCATGCGGCAATTCCGGGGGTCGAGATTCATCTGTCCACCCAAGCGGGCGTCCATAGCAAGGGGGCCGTGCGTTTGGCGGCTGACGAGCTGGGGGTCGAGCGCGTGACGACGGCGCGCGAGCTGACCGTGGCAGAGATTGCGACGCTCTGCGCTACCGGTGTGCCCATCGAGGTGTTCTGCCATGGCGCCATATGCATTGGCTATTCGGGCGCGTGCGAGTTTTCGGCCCTGCGGCGCGGACGGTCGGCGATGCGTGGCGACTGCACGCAGCCGTGCCGCCTGGCATACGATTTGGTGGATGAGGCTGGGGAGAGCGTCGTTGCCGTCGAAGGCGATCGTCTGCTCTGCCCGCGTGACTATCTGGGCATTGCTCATTTACCCGAGCTTGTTGCTGCCGGGGTGGCGTCGCTCAAGATCGAGGGGCGTATGAAGAACCCCGACTACGTCTACAACGTGGTGCGGGCGTGGCGCCGGGCGCTCGATATGCTGCGTGATGGCGCGTGGGATTCCGATGCCGTGCAGGCGCTCGAACGTGAGCTGGGAAGATCGTTTAACCGCGGGTTTACCGACGCGTATCTGCGAGGCCGCTCGGGCGCGGAGCTTATGAGTTTTGAACGCGCGATCAACCAGGGCGTGCGTGTGGGCCGTTTGGTTGCCGTGGGACACGAGGAAGTGACCGTCGAGCTCGATGCCGCCGTGGCGGCGGGCGATACGCTCGAGATCAGGTTTTACCCGGGCGCCGACGCGCGTCCCGATGTACCTAAACGCTGGCCGCAGGTTCCCTGCCCGGTGGATGCCGCGGCGGGGGAGCGCATCGTTGTCCATTGCAAGCGCAAGGTCGACGCGGGCTGCGAAGTGTATCTGATTCGCAGCGCTGGTGTGCTTGAGCAAACGGCGGCGGCGCTGGAGCGCATGCGGGCCGAGGCCGATGCGGTCGTGCTTGCGAAACGCGCTGTCGAGACGCTGCCGTTTGCGGGCGTTCTGATGGATAGCGGAACGCAGTCGGAAGAACCTGCAGAGTCTGTCGCCGCTCGCTTGGTCTTTGCCTGGCAGCTGATGGACCAGGACCCAAACGAAGAGCTCGACCTGTCCGATGCGACTGTTGTGCTCGACGAGGTCTGCCGTGTGGGCGATATCGAGCGGACTCGGTCTCTCATGACGCGCGCCGGCCGCATCGTCTGTCGTAATCTGGGACAAGTGGCGATAGCTCGCGAACTGCGCGTCGTCTTTGACGTGGCAGCGCCGGTGTTCTGTGCGAACCGGGCAACGCTCGCCTGGTTGCGGGGGCTTGGGGCGCAGCGCGTGTTTTTGCCTGCCGAACTTGTCGCTCACGATGCGAAACGCGTTGCCGAGCTTGCCGCCTGTCCTGGCGTCCTGGGCCCCGTCGATACCGATCGTCCCGAGCTCATGGTGTGCGAGCACTGCCTGCTGACCGCCGAGGGCGTCTGTGCCACCGATGCGACGGGACAGGCCTGTTGCCGCGACTGCTTGCGTCGCCGGCAGACGCGCTATCTGGTCGATCGTGACGGTACGCGTCTGCCAGTTGCCATCGACGCATGCGGCAGGACGAGGATTTTCCTGTCGTAGGTGCCGCGTCGCGTCAGTTTGTTATCATATGAGAGTTTATGGACTTCCAGCACCGCCGTTTTCGGCGAGGGTGCTATAGCAAAAGGAGGATACCCAATGCTGTCTGTTGACGAGCAAATGCGTATCATCACCTCGGGCGCCGCGAAGATCGTCCCCGAGGCCGACCTTCGTAAGAAGCTTGAGAAGGGTGAGCCCCTCAACATCAAGCTCGGCGTCGATCCCACCAGCCCCGACCTGCACCTGGGCCACGCCGTGCCCCTGCGCAAGATGCGCCAGTTCCAGGACCTGGGCCATAACGTCACCCTGATCATCGGCAACGGTACCGCGCTGATCGGCGATCCTTCGGGCAAGAACTCCACCCGCCCGCAGCTTTCTCAGGAGCAGATCGAGGCCAACGCCGAGACTTACGTGAGCCAGGCCATGAAGATCTTGGACCCCGAGAAGACCACCATCGTGCACAACGGCGACTGGATCTTGTCGATGGACCTGGCCGGTCTGCTGCAGGTGTGCTCCAAGTTCACCGTCGCCCGCATTCTTGAGCGCGATGACTTTACCAAGCGCTATCAGTCCCAGACGCCGATCGCCCTGCACGAGTTCCTGTATCCCGTGATGCAGGCATACGATTCGGTCATGATCAAGGCTGACGTGGAGATGGGCGGCACCGACCAGCTTTTCAACCTGCTCGCCGGCCGTGAGCTCATGGAGAAGATGGGCATGGAGCCGCAGATCGCGCTCACCATGCCGCTGCTCGAGGGCACCGATGGCGTCCGTAAGATGTCCAAGTCCTATGGCAACTACATCGGTCTGACCGACGCGCCCAAGGATATGTTCGGCAAGACCATGTCCATCCCCGACGAGATGATCGGCAAGTACTACCGCCTGGCGAGCTCGCTCACCCCGGCCGAGGTCGACAAGATCGACGCTGCCCTGGCCGATGGCTCTGCCGATCCCTATGAGCTCAAGCGCGCTCTGGGCCGCGACCTGTGCGACACCTACCATGGCGCCGGTGCCGGCGACGAGGCCCAGGCCGAGTTCGACCGCGTGTTCAAGGAGGGCCAGCTCGCCGACTTCCCCGAGAAGCATATTGAGCTGACCGTAAACGACGAGGGCCAGATTTACCTTGCCGGCCTGCTCAAGGACCTGGGTCTTTCGGCCAGCGCCGGCCAGGCTCGTCGCGACATTGACGGCGGCGGTGTCAAGATCAACGGCAAGGCCGTGGCTCCCAAGAGCTACAACATCGACCCCAGTGCCCTCAAGCTGGGCGACACCCTCTCCGTGGGCAAGCGCAAGGGCTTCAAGCTTATTTAGTTACGCGGTTTTACCAAACCGCGTAACAGTTCGACGCTGCGCGGGCTCCAGAGCGACAACTTGTCATTCAAAGAGGACGGCATGACCAGAAGGTCTATGCCGTCCTCTTTTCATGCCAATTTGTTCGCTCTGGAGTCCGCTCGCTGTCCGTCCTCCACCTACGGCGTTGTCCCGGTTGGCACTTAGAGACGTTTCTTTTTGGTGCAAAGCAGCCTGTCCCCATTGCGCCAAGTGGTGTGTGCCGTTAAGCAGAGGGGCGTATTGCTGGCCCATCGTTTGGGCATACAATGGCTATTGGCTTGCTGCGGTGAAGGTCTGTCCGCTCCGCAGCTTTTTTCTACGGTTAAAGGAGTATGTATGTCCGTTGAGGTCATGAGGTCTGTGATCGATGCCGCCGAGGGCCGCGTGCCCGTCGACACGCTGTTTGCCAACGCACAGATCGTTGATGTGTACGGTCAGCGCGTGGCGCCCGGTAGCGTCGCCGTCAAGGACGGCGTGATCGTCGGTGTTCTCTACGATGGTCGAGATGACGCTGCTGGCACGTACGAGGCAGCTGAGGTCATCGACTGTCAGGGTCGCTATCTCGCACCCGGTTTTATTGACGGACACTTGCATATCGAGTCTTCGAACATCCGCCCTGCCGAGTATGCGCGCATGGCGGCGACGCGTGGTACCACCACCGCTATTGCCGACAGCCACGAGATCGCTAACGTTTCCGGCCTAGACGGCCTGCGCTTTATGATCGAGGACGGTTGTCGCGCGCCCATCTCCATCAAGTACATGATGCCTTCGTGCGTGCCCGCACTGCCCGACGAGCAGGCCGGTGCCGTCATCACCGCTGCCGATATGCAGGCGTTTTTTGCCGAGCATCCGGGCGACGTCTTTGGTCTGGGCGAAATGATGAACCTGCCGGGTGTCTTTATGGCCGACCCCGAGACCTGCGCTCGCATCGATGCTGCCAACCAGACGCCGTCCAAGCAGGTCGACGGTCATGCTCCGCTTGTTGCCGGCAAGGATCTCAACGCCTATGCCGCGGCGGGTATTATCGCCGACCACGAGTCGACGATTCCCGAGGAAGCGCTCGACAAGCTATCCCGCGGCATGTATGTCATGCTGCGCGAAGGCACCTGCAGCCATGATCTTGCCAACCTGTCGCCTATGCTGCTGGAAAACCCCGCCCGTGCTCGCCGCTGCTGCTTTGCGACCGACGACCGCGCCCCCTCCGACGCGCTTTCGACCGGCATGATCGACAACGCCTGCCGCGTGGCCATCGAGGCCGGCATCGACCCGGTGGTCGCCATCTCCATGGCGTCCCTTTCCACGGCCGAGGCCTTTGGTCTGGACCACGGTTGCCGCGATCCGCATGAGCTCCGCGGCGCCATCGCTCCGGGCAAGCGTGCCGACCTGCTGGTACTCAACGATCTGACGTTTGCCACGGCGCCGCATCGCGTATATGCCGCCGGTGCTCTGGTGGCGCAGGATGGCACCTTTGTGGGCGAGATCGCACCCGAGATGGCTGAGGTTGCGGCCCTTGCCGACGAGCTGCGCGCCTCTGTTAAGCTGCCGAAGCTTTCGCTCGACGTTTTCGACTATGCCTTTAAGCCGGGCGAGGCTGTGATTGACGTGGTGCCGGGTAAGGCCATCACGGGTATGGCTCGCCCCGAGAGCGCCGAGGGCCTGCGCCGCATTATGCTGATTGAGCGCCATGGCCGCGGCGTGTCGCTGCAAGCCGAGGGCGTCGACGGCGACGGCCCCGCTGGCCTGGGCCTGGTCGGCAAGCATATCGGTCGCGGCTGGGTGCGCGGTTTCACCATCACCGGTGGTGCCATTGCCTCCACGATCGGCCACGACTCGCACAACGTGTGCGTGGTGGGCGACAACGCCGCCGATATGATGACTGCCGTCGAGGCTGTTGGCCAGGGCGGTCACGTGCTGGTGCGCAACGGCGAGGTCGTGGCGCGCATTCCGCTAGCGCTCGGTGGCCTGATGAGCGAGGGCACGGCCGAGGATGTCGCAGCGCAGCACGACGACTTTATGGTCAAGGCGCGCGCCATGGGTATTGAGCCGCCGCTCGACCCCATCATGGGCATCATCTTCCTGCCCCTGCCGGTCATCCCGACGCTCCGCATCCGCCCCGAGGGCATGTTCGACGTCACGACCTTCACCTACGCCGACTAGTCATCGGGACGTTCTTAAACGACTAGTCGCTGGGGACACTCTTTGGCGTGTCGCCTGACGCCGCGACCGTGGGCTCTCTGGTGCGCGTGAGCTATTTGCCAGGTCTATGTAACGTTTATGACTGCGGGGTCTTATTTGAGCTCCCTTTGGGTACGTTGGAATCGGATACACGTTCGATTCCAGCAAGCCCGAAGGGAGCTTTTCTATGTTTAAGCTGATTGCATCCGATATGGACGGCACACTGCTTGACGAAAATGGCCAGGTGCCTCCCGAGACCTACGAACTGATCCTGGCACTACGCGAGCATGGCGTGCATTTTGCCGCGTCGTCAGGCCGCCGCTACGATCGCCTGTGCGAGTTCTTTGCGCCCGTTCGCGACAAAATGGACTTTGTCGCAGCTAACGGTGCCCAGGTCTACGCCGACGGCAAAATGGTAGGCCGTGAGGTGTATTCGCACCTGGCGATTCGAAAGCTAGCCCAGGCCGTCGCGACGTTTCCCAATCTGCATCTTGCACTCTTTGACCGAACCAAGTCCTTCTTGCTCGATGACGAGAGTAAGTTCGTGCGCGAGGTGGATAAGGACCTTCCCAATGCCGAGCGCATTTGGGAGCTGCCCGATCCCAGCGTAAATATCATCAAGGCGAGTATCTTTTGCGATGATGGTGCCGTTATGGACAGCGCTTACGTACTGCAGCGCGAGCTCGGCCAGTTCTTTACCTTTGCGCCTTCGGGCAACGCGTGGATCGATGCCATGCAGCCCGGCGTGTCGAAGGCCTCTGGCATCGCGCAGCTCGCGGAGCATTACGGCATTGGGCGCGATGAGATCATGGCATTTGGCGACTCGATGAACGACTACGAGATCATTCGCTTTGTCGGCACGGGCTGCGCGATGGAAAACGCGCGCCCCGCGCTCAAGGCAGTCGCCGATCGCGTGGTGGGGTGCAACCGCGACCACGCCGTCCAGCAGGAGCTCCGTCGCGTGCTGGAGAGTCTCGCCTAATTCGGCAGATGGGGACAGTCCTTGCAGCGCCCCGCGAAGAGTGCCCCCAACGACTACTGTGACCAGGGTAGCTAAAAAAGCCCCGTCCCAAATTAGCTACCCTGCCGGGTTGCTGCTGCTAGGCGAGGGCGGCCATGACGGCGCGGGCGACGCCGTCGTGGTCGTTGTCGTATTCGGTGATGGCGCCGGCGGCTTCGCGGTCCTCGGGCTCGGCATTGATCATCGCCGTACCGTGGCCCGCTGCCTGCAGCATGGGGATGTCGTTGATGTTGTCGCCGAACGCCCAGGCGTCGGCGAGAGGCTCGCCCAGATGTCCACATAGCCAAGCCAATGCCGTTCCCTTGGTGGCGCCCCCGCCCATGACCTCGATATTCATGGCGTACGAACGCGTGACCTCAATGCCTTCGAGTGTGTCGAGCGCCGCCACGATAGCATCGCGGTCGGCTGAGTCGTGCCAGTACATGGCGATGCGTTCGAGCACCTCGACCTCGTCGATTTTGCTGTCGATATCCATGTCGATCGGCGTTCGCGTGCGCTTGAGCGAAGCCGCGATGTGAGGATCTCCGCCGCAGAATTCGTCCAGGCGCGTGTAGAGCGAGCGGGGGAGGAAGCACCGCCCGTCCGCGAAGATATCGAAGGTCACATCGTGGCCGGCGGCAATGCTATGGACGCGGTGGGCGATGGCGCGGTCGAGCGGTCGGCTCAATATGCGCGTGGCGCGTGAGGCATCGGTGGGCACATCCTCGTCGAGCTGCCAGACGCTAGCGCCATTGGCGCAGACTGCGTAGTGCACGGCAGGATGGGCGAGGATGGCCTCAAAGACGCCCGACAGCGGACGCCCCGTGCACGGTACAAACTCAATGCCGCGACGTGCGAGCTCGTCGAGCATCGTCCAGGTGGCGTCGCTCATCTGCTTGTCACTCGTCAACAGTGTTCCATCCATATCGGAAAAAACAAGAGGCTTCGGTAGTTTGTGTGACAAGGGGCTAGCCTAGGCAGCAACGCTCTTCGCTCCCTTCACGCCCTTCTTCCTCGCCTTCACCGGGCGACCCGGGAGCTGGGGCTGG